>MGRY01000179.1 GCA_001799045.1 Deltaproteobacteria bacterium RIFCSPLOWO2_02_56_12
GATAATCCCCTCATATTTTGCCGCGGCCAGCACCGCCATGCCGGAAAGACGATGCGTGCGTCCCTCTCCCACCGGCGCTACGGGCCCAAGAATCCCCGGAAACACCTGTCCCTTCCCATCCACCTTAACCCTCGGCTCCACCACGTCCCGTATGCCAGTGACCCTCACCTTTTCACCAGGGACAACCACCTCCAGCCACGCTTCCTCTATGCGTTTGTCTTGCAGGACGGATTCCTTGAGCTCTTCCCCATTCACTTCCAAATTCCCAGAGTGGTAACGGAACCTAGTTCCAAGGCGTATGTCAGTTACCGGAAACTCAGCCATCTCAAGGCGCATCTCGTCTCCTCCCCTTAAGCGCTTACAGTCATATTGGGCAAAAAGACTGTGGGCGCTTTTACCTCTGATTGCAGCGCTTTCAATGCAGTCTCAACAATTTCCTGACGTAACTGGGCATCTATCTCCGCCGGCAAGCTCGGATCGCCGCAAGGATGCGGTATGCTTACCCCCTTCACAATGCGGCTTGCACCCACCTGCTCTGCCACAGGATACATCGCGCTGATAAGCGCTACCGGAAACCCCGCTCGATCAAGCTCCTTGGTAATCACAGCGCCGCTGCGACTACAGGTCCCTCACGTGGCTACCAACAGCACACCGCCTACCCCTTCCTTGCGTAGATCCGCCGCGATCTCCTGACCAATCCGTTTCATCACCGACGGAGATCCTTGATTCCCAGGAACCACATAGTAGGCGGGATAAAGCTTCCCCTTCCCTATCTTCCCCTTGGCCTCCAGCGCCCTAAGGGCATCCAGAGGGACTCCGTAGTGAGGATTCTGATTCATATAAGAGACATTGTAACCCCCGTGGACCGCTTCCCAACGCCCCGGCTCCAATGCCCCTAACTCGGCAATATTGTACTTTCGCCAAAATGTATTCCTGTAGGTCTTAAAACCATCCGGATTGCCCCAGGGAACCACCCCGCTGGTGGTAATAACGGCGATGGTGGCCGAAGAGGAATCCGCCAGCGGCGCGGCAGGCGCGACCTGGTCCCAAACCTCCATGGGTACCTCGGTTACAAAGGGCTTACCCGCTACCTTTTTGAGTAAAATGTCGATAGCGCGCTCTACCCCCGGACGGTCAGTTCGTTGCAGCCGCCGTATGCCGCGCGGGAGGTATCCCTCTTCCCCCGCAGATCCTATCTCCGCACCACTCCCCACTCGATACGCAAACCGGGCCATCAACGAGAGCGCTTTTGTCATTCCCGCCGCACTCTCCGCCGTAGGAAGTAGATACACCCTCATGTTCCGATACTCCCGATACGCCGAAACCGCTGGATTCTCAGAATCCATCCCCACGACACACCCGATCCCCAATCCCTCCGCTACCGCCTGACATATCTCCACCGATGCAAGTCCGTACCGCCCAGAATTAAATGCCGGCCCCGCTACCACTACATCGGGCCGACGTTTTTCCACTTCCCGCACAATAACTCCCTTCGCCTCCTCAACATGCTCATGAAAATAGTTGTCCCCATAATAAATCGTCGCCACCACCTTCCCACGATCCCCAAGCTGCCCCTCAAGCCCACGCGCCGCTCCTGCCGCCCCTTCAACCACGACCACGGGACTGCCTGCCTTCTCTTCTCCCCCAAGCCCGCCAAAATACTGATTCACTATATGAATAACTGTCAACATGAGCCTCTCTCCTTTCGATTCCTTCAGTTTCACTTAGGGCCCGGTTGAAAGAGCCCTTTTTGCTCTAACTTCTTTACGATTCTATCATCGACTACATCTTCCGCCTTGAGGCCGCGAATTTTCTCGTTGGTGGCTCCTAACAGCCGGATGGTATTTTGGATCCCTTCCACATTTGGATAGATCCGTCGTTCATATAGGGTCTTCATAATCTCGTAACCTTCTGCCGCATCCTCCACCCGAGGGAGATAAAGACCCTTGGCTAAACTCCTCATGACCGGAGCTTTGTTGGCAGGATCCTGAATAAAAGCGATCGCCTCCACTAAGGCGGTGAGGACCTTCTCGACAACTTCAGGCGACTGGTTCACCAGGCTGCGCCGGGCAAAGACGGTCGTGCCCTGGTAGGGTATGCCCAGCTCGACGAGGTCAGCAAGGATGCGGAACCCCTGGCGCTTGAGGGCAGTGGAAAAGGCGTAGGTTGCTATATGGGCGCCGTCAACAATTCCAGAGGCGATCGCCTGCGCCCGCACCGCCTCATTTCCAATGACTCTGATAGTGATCCCGTCGCGCTTTAGGTCAAGTCCCCAGTGCTCAAGGGCCAGCATAGTGAATACCCAATTCCCCCCTCCTATGCTGGTGACGCCAATCGTTTTGCCCTTGAGATCCATGGGAGTTTTTATCTCGGGGGCGACCACAAAAGCGCCGGTGAGCTTATTGACCAAGCCCGCAACAAAAACCAAATCAAGTCCTCCTGCCATGGCGCCCAGGATGGCGCCGGAAGTGGAACCGGTGTTGAGGTGGGAGTCCCCCCTGGCCAGCGACGACAAAGCGACAGACGCGGTGCTCACGTAAACCAGCTGGACATCCAAACCATGCTTGCGGAAGAAGCCCTGATCTCGAGCGACAAAAAGGCCGCCTTCCCTTTCGCTGAAGACGGCATATGTGATGACCACCTTGGTCGTAGCTGAAGCTGCCCCAAGCCGGGTCCTATGGTAAGGAAAGAAGAGAAAAACACCGATAATGCAAACGGCCAATAGTTTTTTCATCTACTCAACTCTTTCTCAAAATCCTTCCCGTTCCAATTTTCGCGCAATCCGGTCATCCATAAGATCCTCCACCTTTAGCGCCCCAATTTTCGGATTCACTTTGCCTAGAACGCGCAGCGCATTCTGTAGCCCCTCCCTGGTGGGAGTAATAGGCCGCTCATAGAGAATCTTCATCCTCTCATACAACTCCTCAGCGCCTTCCACCTGTGGCAGCCGCAGCCATTTAGTTAAGCTCCGCATCACCGCCTGCTTGTTTACCGGATCCTGAATAAAACCAATCGCCTTACCCAGGCTTCTCAAGGTCTGCTCAGCCAGCTCGGGAGAACTTTCTACGAGGCCCCTTCGGGCCAGAAGGCCTTGGTGCTGATAGGGAATGTTAGACTTTGGTAAATCGGCCAAGATAGAGGATCCCTGGCGTTGCGCCATTTTGCTGAACGTATAACCCAATAGGGCTCCGTCGACAATACCTGCCATCATAGCCTGGGCTATTACGGACTGATCTCCTATGACCCGGAATTGGATCTTGTCCCTTTCAAGATTGAGCCCCCAATGGTCAAGGGCCATCATCGTAAACATCCAGATGCCGCCGCCGATGCTTTGAACGCCGAGGATTTTGCCCTTAAGGTCTGCCGGAGTTTTGATCTTTGGCGAGACGACAAAATAGCCGTCAAGCTTATTGATGATGCCGGCGATGAAGACCACATCCAGTCCTCCGGCCATCGCCCCGAGCGTGGCGCCCGAGGCCGGGGCAGAGTAGAAGTGGGCATCGCCTGCAGCCAGAGCCGAAATGGCGATAGGTCCACTGCGCACTTGGACGATCTCAGCCTCCAATCCACGCTCCTCAAAAAAGTGCTGATCCTTGGCAACAAAGACAAGCCCCGTCCGCTCACTGAAATCAGCAAACGTGATGATGACCTTCTTGTTGGGGGTAGCCGCTGCGGCAAAATGGGATGCAAAAACAGAGAGAAAAAAAACCAGGCAAAGTCCGAAAGCTACGTAAGCGAATCGATGGATAGACATCAAATGAACCTCCTTCTTATACCTCAAGGGGCACGGTTCATCTCGGAGCTTAAGAAATTCCGAATATCTTCTGAAATTCCTTGATGTATGGTGCTAATTTTACTCCCAGCTCGGGAGAAACAACGAAATCGGGCTCGACCTGAAATACCTTATATTTAACTTGCATGCCTCTCATCGCAACGCCTTTCCCCAATGTCGTCGCGAGAAATCTCTGTCCTTCCTCCGAAAGCACCCACTCAGTAAAGAGCAGAGCCGCGTGTGGGTTGGGGGCCTTCTTAGCCAAGAATATTCCATTCGGTTTTATGATCCGTGGCGTAAGCACGCTAAAACCCAGGGGCGCTCCGTTATCCCCCATCTCTGCCGCCGTCTCTCCATTGATGGCGATGGCGATAGGGTACTCGCCGGCGGCGACAAGCTGTGCCGTTAACGTCCCACCTCTCCTAAAACTCACATCCTGCGTAGAGAGTTTGCTCAAATATTGAAGGGCCTTTTCTCTACCCCAGGCAGATTCCATCGCCGCCAGAATATAGCCGGCCTCCGGATCAAACAGGAGCTCCTTTTTCCACCTTGGGTGGAGTAGCTGATTGTAATCGCGAGGTACGAACTCTGCTTTAACCTGACGCGTGTTGTAAATCAGCGCCACGGTCAGATGGTACATGGTGTACCAATAACCCTGCTTGTCATAAGAACCGTCAAAAAATCTCTTCCGTTCGGGAAAGAGATATGGGTGAACGATTCCCTCCTTCATTAACTGAGATCCGTAGCTGACATCTAACATGAGAACATCAGCAACTTGCTTCCCAGCCCGAGCCTCGCTCAGGGCGCGATTAAGAATTCCCTGGCGGGGGGAATAATATTGCTGCAAAGTTAGAAACGAGTACCGGGAATTAAAGGCCTGCTTAAGGGCGGCGAATTGATTGACCGGAAGGGTACTGTAGAAAACCATTTGTCGTTCTTCCCTCGCCCCCTTGATCAGAAGTGATTCCCTCTCCACTGCGCTTAATGAGCCGATGTTGCTAACTAGGTCAGGGACGCCTGCTGCCCTACCCTCGCGAAGGGGATTCAATGCATATAGACTAAGCAAGGAAAACCAAACTACCAAAACCGTTCTTGGCCCGTTCATTTCCATTCCTCCCTAATAAGCTCTACACGTCCAGGATTGCATGCCCCAAATATCAGCCCCACCAACGATCATATCCAGTGCATCCAGTTTGACTCGGCCGCGCGCCGGAATCACCGGCGCCCCTGGATAATTAAGAATCTGAATCTCTTCGTAGGGGCCTACCACCCGCTCCGCCTCAGGCAGCTCAATCGGACTGTTGCGATTGCCTGTGCTTACCACAGCGTCAGCTTCCGGCACGTAGTAAAGCAGAGGGGCATCCACGCCGCCTTTGACTCCGGACTCGTAGCCGACAAGCACTGTTTTGATTCCCCTCTGCTCGCAAGCTTGAATGGTCAGCATCACGTCGACAAAGGCATTTCCCCCGCCCACCCAAGTCACCAGAGCGCCATCAGCCCGCAGCGCGGTCCCCATTTGTGCCGTGTTATGGGCGATCACCTCCTTGCCGTGATGGGTCTCGAATCGAATCCGTTCCAGAATCACCCCGGCAAAATTCACCCGGTGACGATTTTCCCGGTAGAGTCCCAAGACCAAGGGATGGTTTTGCCAGTCCCAGGTGGTTGGATGGTGGCATACCGCCTTGGTGGTGTTTATACCGATCGCTCCATCCAACATTTCATTTGGATGAACAAAGGTGGCCAGAGAATCCCGAATTGAAAGCCCGTAGTAGCTGATTCCCGAGTGGGCGTGATGGCTGTCGCTGTGACAACCCTGAATGAGCACGACTCTCGGCAACTTTGATCCGTCTTCACCCAGTTCATAGCTCTCCACCCTCCGGGGCTTCAGCCCGATTGTGACCTCAGCCAGTCTCTTGGCCACCTCACATTCCGCCCGCTGGATGGCGGTATGCGCCTCCAGCTCGGCGAGTCTTTCGGCCAGTCTTAGCGTCAACACCAGGTTTACCAGAGCGCTAAAACGGGAAGCCTCGGCTCCCGGACCCCACATGTCGAGAATCGCGCTGCGCTGAGCCGCGCTCCCCGACCGGATCGTCCCCTCATATTCCGCCGCGGTCACTACTGCCATGCCAGAAAGGCGATGCGTCCGACCCTCCCCCACAGGGACCACGGGCCCAAGCACGCCTGGAAAGACCTGTCCCTTTCCCTCAACTTTCACCCTCGGTTCTACAATGTCTCGGATGCCGGTAATCCGAACCTTTGCGCCGGGAGCCACCACCTCCAGGGATGCATCCTTTATATGCCGATCCTGAAGGACAAGGCTTTTGAGCTCTCCCGCATCAATCTCCAGGGTCTCGGAGCCATAACGAAACTCTCTTCCCAGAGTAATCTCAGCTACCGGAAACTCCGCCATCTCAAGCCGCATAATACCTTCCCAAATAGACGTCGTTGCTGCGAGATGAACCCTACTCGCACCCCTTGCCAAAGCGGCGGTTTACAGAATCGGCCGCCGCTTTCACAAACCGGTCTATAAGAATATCTCCAGCACTGAACGAGCCTGGCAGTTTGCCCACGGCTTTTTCCTCCTCGATCACCAGTTCCAGCCCGGCTTCATTTACCATGCCGTCTGGTGGGATGCGCTCAAACATGTGGTACTTCCCTTCCCAAAGGGACGCATCCATATCCTTGTCCAGCTCGTAACCCGCCTTTTGAACTATTTCCATCGTTTCTCTATATCGCTGGTTCATGAAGCGATAGCCACGGATCAAGGCGCGAAGAAGTCCGGTAAGCCGTTCAGGCTCATCGCGCACCACATCCCCCGTTGCAGCCGTGACCCTCACTGCATAACCATTGGGATAGACTTTGGAGAGATCCCCCAGGAGCGGATAACCCTCCTTGACCATTTCTGCGGCATCTCCCGAAATAATCATCGCCGCATCTACCTCTCCGGAATCGAAAAGCGGCTGCTGAAAACGCCGTGAGCGAGAGCCTTTGACCAACCATTGAACCATTTGATCCGCATCGAGGCCCTCCCGACGAAACAGCGCCCGGGTAAAGCGGGTATCGATGCCATCGGGCTCCCGGACAGAGACCTTTTTCCCTCTGAGATCCTTGAGTGAGTTGATTCCCCTGCCCCTGGCAGCCAAAAAGGCATAAGCCGGGCTGTTGAGCCATCCGCCGACAATAGAGAGATCTGCCCCTTGGGCCTTTGCCCCACAGACCAGAAAGGGCTTGGGATCCAGTCCGACGTGATACCTCCCCTCCTTCATCCCCTCTATAGTTATGGCATCGCTGCCGCTGCAAAAAAAATCGCACTCTCCCGCGCCCTCTTCTTCGAGATAACCGCGCGCGCGCGCCACAATCGGAGCAACGATATGAAAGAGATGATGGTGTCCTGCAGACAACATCCATTTGGCCTGGCTCATAATCCCTGCCTTTCTGATTCTATCCTTTGCTTTCCAAAGATATCCTCCGTTTGATCCTCGCCCTGCCCTTTAGGTTTTTTGTCTCTCTTATCTTTTTGCCCGAGCCACAAGGTCTTGATAGAAGGCTGTCTTCTCAACGCGCTGCACCGGACCTTCATCGATGACATCTTCCGACCTGACCCCTTTCATCTTGGGGTTGGTCATGGCGAGCAGGCGATGCATGTTTTGTATGCCCTTTAGATTCGGTTTTATATCGAGGCTGTAGAGCCATTGGAGCGCCTGGTAGCCGCTCTCCGCCTCTTGAACGTTCTTGAGCCTCAAGTTCTTCATCAGGGATTTGATCGTGGCTTCCTTGTGGGACGGGTTTTGAATAAAGGCGATGGATTCCACGACGGCGCGCACGACGGAATCCACTATCTGCGGATTCTGCTTGAGATAAGAGCGCTGGGTCGCGAGCGACAGGCCCTGATAAGGGATGGGCGCCTTTCCCAAATCGAGGAGAACGCGAAACCCCTTCTCCTTAAGAAGCGTGCTGAAGGTATAACCCACGTAAGCCGCGTCGATGTTCCCGGTAGTCATCGCCTGGGTCAGCACCGCTTGGTCTCCTACCACCATCATCAGAATTTTGTCCCTCGTCGGCTCTAGCCCCAAGTGCTCCAGCGCCAGCATCGTCATGGACCAGACACCACCGCCAATGCTTTGAACGCCTACTCTTTTTCCTTTGAGATCCTCGCCTCTTCGGATGGCAGGCGCCACAACAAAATCGCCGTCGCCACGGTTGACGACGCCCGTGAAAAAGGCGATGTCCATCCCGCCGGCGGCGGCGCTCAAAACCGAGCCTGGAATCGTATAGGCCATGTGAATGTCGCCGGAAGCGAGCGCGGCCATGGTTTGCGGACCGCTGCGGATATTGATGACTTCGACGCTGACGCCGTGCTTGCGAAAAAACCCCTGCTCAACGCCGGTCCAGAGCGCTTCCACCTTTTCATTGAAGGCGCCGTGGGCGATGCGCACTAGAGGCGGCTCCGCGGCGCGGGCCGAATTCCCGAACCAAAAGCAGAGACCGAGAGCGAGGAGAGAGATCCGGCCTCCTCCTCTCGCTCTGCGCAGAATCGTGCCGACAAATTTCGCTTTCACAGACTTCCCTCCTTTTCGAGCTTGCGCGCGATCCGATCATCCACGAGATCCTCCACCTTGAGCCCGCCGAGTTTCGGATTGACTCTGCCTAAAACGCGCAGCGCATTTTGCAATCCCTCCCTGGTGGGCGTGATGCGCCGGTTATAGAGGACATTGATCGTTTCATAGCCCGCCTCGGCCATCTTTACCTCCTCATTTTTCAGCGCGGTATATAGTCGCTGAGGACGACGTCAACCAAAGCCAGCCTTCCCCGCGCAACATGCTCCAATGCTTGCGCTATTGCCGGTTGAATATCTTTGGGATCTGTCACCCTGACCCCGTACCCCCCATAGATGTCCGCATACAGACGGTAGTCGGGATTTGGCAAGATCGGGCCGCCGAAGTGAACCCCGGTCTTTTTCGAAACGCCGTCCGGATAATATTTAAGGAGGCCCCTTTCCATGGAAAGATAGCGCTGATTATTAAACACGACCACGATGATCGGAAGCTCATATTCCTGAGCCAACCCTAAGCATGACGGCACCGGATTGTAGTGAAAGCCCCCGTCGCCAATGAGCACGAAGACAGGCCGTTCTTTCATGGCCAGCTTCGCGCCCAGCGCGTAACCCAAGCTTACCCCCAACCCTCCGGTCACACGAGCAATGTACGACATCGGCTCTGTGCGGGGAATCATATTCTGAATCAAGGTCCGATGGACCGTGGTCTCTTCCACGATAACCGCGTTCGCCGGAATCGATTCGTTGAGCGCCTGGCAGAGCCAACGTGGATCCACCGGGGCATCATTCTTGTGCTCTACTGCTTCCCGCTGCATCGCCGCCACCTGCTTGTCATGTTCTTCCCGGATGCGACGGGACCGTTCCTCATAAGCCGGCCGGTTTCCGACGAACCCCTCTGATGCCTTGATGCAGCTGAGCAGCCTCGCCAACGTCGCCGCCGGCGGGGCAATTAACGCCAAGTCTACTTTGTACCCCCAGAAAGGGAGCCGGGAATAGGGATATTCGTCGCCCAGGAAAACGACCTTGACGTCGGCTTTCGGTCCCTTGCTCACTGGATACCAGGGAGTGACTGCGTCGGCGATCAGCACCAGGTCGGCGGACTCAATGCGACGAGGATCATAAGGAAGGTACAAAGGGTGACTGCGTGGGAAGTTCAAAAACGCAGGCCGGAAGGATTCCATAACCGGAATGGCCAACGACTCGCATAGTTCAACGAGAGGACCCACGACCGACGCATCCCGGCCTACATGCTCCGTTACGAGCACGGGACGCTGGGCACGTAAGAGCATGCCGACAGCCTCTTGGATCGCCGGCTCATCGATGGCAAAGGGGCGCGCCACCCGATTTGGCCTGTTATCCTCGGGCAGAGAGACTTCATCCAGCATGCACTCAAACGGCACCCCCAGCAGCACCGGCCCGGCTGGAGGCTCCACGGCAATTTGCATGGCCCGCTCCAGGCTTTGGACAAGGATCGTTGACGAAGTGACGCGGTCGCTCCACTTGACGCAACGCCGGAGAAGCTCAGCGGGTCCGCCGATGTCCGTAAGGTCATGAATCCACTGATTCCCCGGGTCCGGCAGCCGCGACTCCTCCCCAAAGCCGGCGGTTTCGCCGCAGCAAATAACCATGGGTACGCGCTCCTGATAAGCAGCGCGCAGAAACATGGCCGCGTTCAGAGGCCCCGCCGTAGCATGGAGCAAGACCGCCTGCGGTCTGCCAGTCACCTTGGTGTAGCCCGATGCCATGGCGACAGCCAGCGCTTCATGCCGGCAGTTAATATACTTCGGCCTGTCCACTCCCCGCTCTTTGAGCCCTGCTAGGGCCTCCCACACCGGAGGCCACTCGGTGCCGGGAGAGCAAAAGATGTAGTCGATTCCCGCCCGCTCAAAAACCTTTACGAGCGCCTTGCCGCCATGCATGATCAGCCCTCCGATGCGATAGGTCTGGAGTTTTTAGTTTTTTTAAAACTCACAACTGAAAACTCTCGGAATTCAGAGTCCCAGCCTTTTTCTCGCCTCAGGCAAGAAGCCAGTTTCTTCCAGGCTCTTCACAAAACTGCCGTTGATGATCTGATGGATGTCTAACTGTGCAACCTTAGGGCTAACTCGAGAGACGAACCTTTGAATATTTCTCCACGCCTCCGGATCCGGGGCCACATCAAGGCTCGCCACCAAGCGCAACGAATTGTAGGACGTCTCGGCGTCCCCGTCAGTGCTCAGCCGAAGGTTTTTCTTCAGGACCCCCATCACGTCCCGCTTGTTGCGCGGCTCCTGAATGAAGGCGACCCCGTCAACCATCCCTTTCACCAGGCGCAGGATGAGATCCGGAGAATTGGCAATCAGATCGCTCCGCGTACAGATGCCTACTCCCTGGTAAGGGACCCGAAGCTCTGCCGTGTTCACTAAAGAACGAAAGCCTGCCCTTTTTGCCACCCCGGCGGAAGCGATTGTGATAACGGCTGCGTCAATATTCAAGGCGAGAAGCGCCTGGAGAATCGTCGGCTCGTCGCCGATAACCCGCATCTTCAACCCCTGCTTGTCCGGATCCAAGCCTAGCCGATCCAAAACAATCATCGTCTGCAACCAGAATCCTCCACCGATGCTCTGCACCCCAAAAACTTTATCCCGCAGGCCCGCGAGCGAATCGATCTCCTTACGCACGATCAACTCACGCGCTATCCTATTAAAAGGAGACGCAACACAGCTGATCTTTGCCCCTCCGGAGACTCCGCTGAGGACCGAGGAAACGGCAGGCCACATGGCCTGGACATCGCCTGACATCAAGGCAGCTATATTGAATTGGCCGCTGCGCATCTGGAGCATCCTGACTTCAAGGCCGTGTTTTTTGAAAAGACCCTTGTCCACCGCAACCCACATGGGCCCAACGGTCTCATTTTGTCCACCATAGGCGATGAGGACCTTCTCCTCGGCACGGACAGTGGGGACTGCTCCGACGGCTAGAAGAACAAGGACTGTGCAGGTAAAAGCCCGCAATCTCATAGGAGTTCGCTTGCTCATACTTAAAATATCTCCTTAAACTCCCCAGCCCATTTCGATAGCAGTTGCCGACGCAGTTCGGAGCTTACTTCAATCACCGGGTATGCCCGCTCCTTCCATTCATATCATAAGGCCAACAGGCATCAATAACCGCCTTGGAAGTAAAGACAGCGCTTGGATTGGAGCCGGAGCCTTTCTGATCCGGCGGAGCCTCGCGCCTTACGCCTCTCGCCTAACGCCTCTGTCATTTGATCACCTTGTCAGCCCGCGCCAGCACGTTGGGCGGAATCGTCACGCCGATCTGCTTCGCCGCTTTCAGGTTGATCACCAGCTCGAACTTGATGGGCTGCTTCACAGGGAGATCACCAGGCTTGGTTCCTTTCAGGATTTGGTCTTGATGTCGGCTGGACGTTTTAAGCGTATGTCGGTTGCGCTGTATAGTCGTTCGTTGGTATGCTTGTTGGGTGGACAAGGGGCAAAGAAAAAGGACGGCTGACGTTGCCGAGAAACTAGGAGTCGGCCTCTTGCTCGCAACAATGGCACAAGGAATATTCGCTGAGAAGCTAACAGCCGCGACGTATGGCATCGGCGTTGTGGTTTTGAGCATTGCAATTTGCTCCATCTTGTTGGCGATTTATCTGTCCAAGGAGGACTAATCCATGGAACTCATCCTAATGGCAGCTATCGCCGCTCTTATTGCGGTCCTTCTCCCTTTATGGCTCTTTTCCCGGAAGCCAAAAACCAAGCATCGCTAGATGGCCCAATTCTCCACCTGTGCGATAATTCACTGCTGACAGCTTCCCTGTGCGTTGATCTTCTCCTCCCTCCGAAATCGCCATTCAAAAATCCAAAATTTATCTGATCACCTTGTCCGCCCGGTACAGCACCGACTGCGGAATCGTCACGCCGATCTGCTTCGCCGCTTTCAGGTTGATGACCAACTCAAACTTCATCGGCTGCTCCACGGGAAGGTCGGCGGGTTTGGTGCCCTTTAGGATTTTGTCGACGTACACGGCGGCACGGCGGACGTTAGCCATTTCATCCGGCCCATAAGACATGAGGCCGCCGGTCTCTACGTACTCGCTCCCCTCGTACATTGAAGGGAGCCGGTGCTTCAACGTGAATTCGACAATCGGAATCCGCGTGCGGGCATTCATGCGGAGGGAGGTGTTAGCCAGAGTAATGAGCGCATCTGCTCGCTCACGTGTTACCGCCTCAAATGCCATATCCAAGTCATTACGACCCCGCACCTCCAACACTTGTAGTTGAACACGCAATAACTTGGCTGCCTTCTCCACCTCCTTCATTGTCAGACTGTGTTGCGCCGCATTCTGGAAGACGGCCACGCGGCGGATCTTAGGGGACACCTCCTTAAGCAACTCAAGCCGTTTTGTGCTTAATTCCGGGGAAAGGATCGTGAACCCTGTGATATTTCCTCCAGGACGCGCGAGGCTAGCGACGAATCCCTGCGCAATCGGATCGCCGACATTGGCCATGACGATTGGAATTGTGTTGGTTGCGTGTTGGGCGGCGCGGATTGACGGCGTTCCCCCCGTCACGATGACATCGACCTTAAGGCGGACCAACTCGGCTGCAAGGTCGGGAAGCCGCTCAAACTTACCCTCCGCGGCGCGGTACTCGACGATGATGTTTTTTCCCTCGACGTAGCCCAGCTCTCGCAAACCTTGACGGAAAGTCTCAACGGTGGAAATTGGCCGCGCCGGCGCGGGAGATGGCGCGGAGCCGGACAATAGATACCCCACCCGGGGAACTTTTTTTGCCTGCTGCGCAGACGCCGTATGAGCAAGAAGCGAAACTAAGACAAGCGCGGCAAGGTTTGCAATGAGTTTGCGCACTGCTCCCCCCTTATCTGCCGTATAGCGCAATACCTATGCCAGTA
>MGRY01000180.1 GCA_001799045.1 Deltaproteobacteria bacterium RIFCSPLOWO2_02_56_12
AGTGTCGCGGATAACCGGATAGATCTCTTCTCTCACCCCGCTTTCGCCATTGGATACCTGCAGCACCGCCTTGCCCGCTATCAACTCGATGGTGTGTTGAAAGGAGCTTACCAGCGTGCGGTTGACAATGGCGATGGCGACGATAACGGCAACCCCGAGGACAATTCCCAAGAAAGTAAGGGATGTGCGCAGGCAATGGCGCTTCAGATGGCGCCAGGAAAGAAAACGCAACAGCCGAATCACCGGGGGTTTTCCTCTTCGATCATTCCGTCCCTGAGATGGACGATGCGATCCCCATACCCTGCGGCCTCCTGGTTGTGCGTCACCATGACCACAGTGCATCGCTGCTCTGTGTTGATTTGGCGCAGAAGCTCCAAGACCGCCGCGCCGTTCTTAGAGTCAAGATTGCCCGTGGGCTCGTCGGCGAGAAGAATCGGCGGATTAAACGCCAAGGCGCGGGCAATGGCGAGGCGCTGCATTTCCCCTCCGGACAGCTCCTCTGGAAGATGATCCCTGCGCCCCTCCAGACCAACCCGTTCTAAAAGCGTTTTCGCCCGGAGATTACTTTCACTGCTGGATCGCCCATCCAGTATCAGCGGCAGCATGACATTCTCCACAGCCGCCAGCGTAGGCAAGAGATTGAAAAACTGAAAGACGAAGCCGATCCTGGTGCGCCGGAAGAGGGTCGCCTCATCGTCCACCATCTGGGAAATGATCCGCCCGTCTACCAGCACTTGCCCCTCGGTAGGCCGGTCCAGCCCCCCGATCAGGTGGAGGAGGGTGCTTTTTCCGGATCCGCTCGGCCCCATAACGGCGGCAAATTCTCCCTTCTGGATATCCAGAGAGAGTCCGGCCAGGGCAGTGATCTTATTTCTCCCCTGTTGATAAATCTTGTGAACGTTAATCAGACGGATCATTTCAAATCAACTTGAAGCGTCCAGGGAAAGTTGCGGCACGTGAATCTCAGGAGAATCTCCTCCTTTTGCGTAAGCGATCTCGACCTCTTCCAGATTGGCCTTTACCTCCCGGATGAACGAATCCAGCTTGACCCCCATGTGCACGGGTGGATAGGCGGCGAGTTTCTCCAGCCCCGAGCGCCACAGCTTGATCGACCCGATGAGCACCCCTTCTTCCAACTTCAAATAGCCCACGGCGATCTGGATGATTCCCTGGTAGAATAACCGATTCTCCCCATGCTCCTCCCACCACACCTCCTCCAGCGTCTCATGGCATTCAAAGAAAAGTCTCTGGTTAAATTCGTTAACTCCTTTGAGAAAGCGCGGGTCGTCTTGGGCTTCCATGATTCCCTGAATTCTTTATAATAGCTTATAGCACGCGAACTGGGGCACAGAGCAACCGGAGAAAGCCCGAGGGGAGCGCGAGTGAGGCTGCGGACGTAGAGACAAAAAGGTTCGGTTAAAGCACTGCTCCATCGGCCGCAGCCGAAAGCGCGTTCCCCGAGGGCGCCCAGCAAAATCAATGGAACTACCTCTAAACAAATTGACCCTCAAGATCGACTCCCTCACCTACGGCCCCTACGGCGTCGGGCGCAAAGAGGGACAGGTCATCATGGTCCCTCTGACCGCCCCTGGAGACGAGGCGGAGGTGCGAGTCGTAGAGGAAAAGGGTAATTACGCCATCGGTGAGCTTCTCTGTCTGACAAATCCATCCCCCCTGCGCCAAGACCCTCCCTGCCCCTATGTCGGCCAGTGCGGCGGTTGCCCATGGCAGCAGATCCAGTATGAGGCCCAGCTCAAGGCTAAAGAGAAGAGCGTTGAGGATGCGCTGAGACGTATCGGAAAGCTCGAAGGATTTGACCTCCTGCCCATCCTTCGCTCGCCAAAAGAATACCGCTATCGCCGCCGCATTCGCCTTCAGGCCGACGCGCGGAAGAGACTCGGCTTTCACCGGGCCTTTTCCCACGATTTGATCGAAATCGAATCCTGCCTCATCGCGGATCCCCGGGCAGACCGTCAGCTAGAGCATGCCGGAGAGTGGCTCCAGGCATTGAGGACGCGCATCCAACATATTGAGATAGTGGTAGGCGACGAGGACGGAGCGGTTGTTTTCGTGGCCAAGGCGGAAGGGGATTTTGCCGCTGCAGATGACCTTGCCAACTCCCGTTTCCTCGAACAGTCAACGGCGGTGAATGGCCTGATCATCTTCGGACGCGGGTGGCGCCGCTCCTGGGGCCGGGGAACAATTATGATGCGGCCGGAAGAGGGGCTGAAGATGGAAGTGGACGGGGAAGTCTTTTCCCAGGTGAATTCGGAAGGCAACAGCCGGCTCGTCCGTGAGCTCCTTCAATGGGGAGAATTCCGTAATGATGACCGGGTCCTGGAGCTTTACTGCGGCGCCGGGAACTTCACCCTCCCTGTTGCCCGGCGCGCGCGGGAAGTGTTGGCCGTAGAGGGCGCTCCGCGGTCTGTTGAAAATGGCAAAATCAATAGCCGGCTCAACCGGCTTGAAAATATCCGCTGGATTCGTTCCCATGCCCCTGAGGCGGTCAAGCAGTTGCGCCACAGAAGAGAAAGCTTTTCCAAAATTGTTTTGAACCCCCCGCGTTCCGGCGCCAAGGGGCTGGAAGACGATCTGGCCTCTCTGGAGGCGGAGATGATCCTCTATGTCTCCTGTAATCCTGCCACGCTGGCGCGGGACCTGGCGGCGCTCTGCAAAAGAGGTTACAGGCTGACACGAATCCGACCTTTCGATCTCTTCCCCCACACCTTCCACGTGGAAACCCTCGCAGAGCTGGTCTCGAATAATGAGTTGAGGAAAAACCGTTCCTGATATAAAATAGTCTCCGGGTAACGTATGGAAGAAGAAACAAGCCCCGCTCTAGGGATCAAGCGGTTTCAGGCCCTCCAGGAGATCTCGGTCCTCCTGAACTCCACCCTGGACACGCGAGAGGTCTTGGAACGAGCCCTGGAAAGCGCTGTTCAACTTCTTCGCGCCGAGGCCAGCTCGGTGTTTCTTCGGGATCCGGTGACGGAGGAGTTGGTCTTCTACGCCATCACGGGAGAAAAAAAATCGGTCCTGGAAGGGGTCCGTATCCCCAGAGGCCAGGGCATTGTCGGCTGGGTGGTGGAAAACCGCCAACCGCTGTTCGTCCCGGATGCCGGCAAAGATCCCCGCTTCTTCAGCACAGTAGATAAAAAGTTTGGTTTTCAAACGCGCACCCTCATGTGCGTGCCGCTGATTACAAAAGGACGGGTTCTGGGGGCGCTCGAGGTCGTGAATTGCAAAGACGGCGGCCATTTCTCGGAAGAGGACATCCCCTTTCTCGAGACCCTGGGAAACCACGTAGCCACCGCTCTCGACAACGCCCTCCTCTACCGGGAACTGTCCGAGGCGCACGAAGCGCTCAAAACCCTTGATGAGATAAAAAGCCATGTCATCAATGTGGTCTCCCACGAGCTGCGGACACCGACGTCCTTGATTCAGTCCTTTCACGAACTGCTAAAGAGCGGGATGATCGGCCCCCTCCAGCCTAAACAGGCGGAGGCGCTGGAAAGGATGGAGGCGGGCGTGAGGTGGCTCAATCGCATCATCACCAACGTGACCAACGTTGCCTTGCTGGATCAGCGGCAGACCCAGCTCAAGGTGGTGAGTTTTGATATTGCGGCCATGATGCGGGACACGATGGCTCAAATGGCGCCCCTTTTTGAGCAGCGGCGCCAGCGGTACTCGGCCGAGGGAACAAAGAATCCCGTTCAGGTGGAGGGCGACCCGGATCAGATCCGGCACGTGCTGCACAACCTCCTGCTCAACGCTATCCGGTTCACCCCGGATGAGGGAAGCATTACGGCCGTTTTGGAGAGTTTCGACTCCGAGGTGCGGGTGGCCATCTCTGAGAACGGGATCGGTATCCCGAAAGAAGATTTCGAGAGAATCTTCGATCAGTTCCTCCACTCCCAAAGGTCTATGAGCCATTCCTCAGGGACAATCGAGTTCAGGTCCTCCGGCCTGGGGTTGGGGCTCACCATCGCCAAGAGAATCATCGAAATGCACCGCGGGCGCATCTGGGTCGAAAGCGAGGTGGGCAAAGGAAGCACCTTCTACTTCACCCTGCCCCGGTAGGCAAACCCTTCGGGATTGTGTCTTCAGGCCGGTCAAAAAGTCCCGGAAGTGAGACAATCGAGCGCGACTATCATAACCGCCAGCCTGGGAGGATCTCGAAGGGCCGATATGTCCTCGCTCTGCTCGGAATTGCAGATTTCAGATCTCAGATTTGTAATTTGAGATCTGCCATTTGAGATCCCAAAGGGCTTGCATCGGACCTGAGAGAGACTTCCAGGCTGGCTGACGGTGGTTCGACGAACTCACCACCCTGTCTTCGACCCTGAGGCTCAGACCCGAAGGGAGGAAACTCGAAGGGCAGGTGGGCCTTTCGAGGTGAGCCTCAAGGTCGAACCTTTTTCAACGGTCTGTTGAGGAAATGACCCCGCTGATATAGATTGGCAGATCAGGAGGCATTCGATGAAGGAAGCGAAAAAGACTGTCAATCCCAAGGTAACTATCATCGCCAGCAAGGGAGCCAATCAAGCCATCAATTATCTACTGGAAGACCGGGATGAACTGGAATGGCTGATTGCCATCGGCCGCAACCGCAAAGGAGATATCTTTTTCTACGATACCGGCGGCGACATTATCCAGGACCTGGGCACCATCGAATACATCAAGCAGAAAATCCTCAGGGACTATTTCGGAGAGAGCGATGAATAGGGCGGATCAGTCTGTTGAAAAACGTGGAATTCCAGACCGGTCAAAAAGGCTTCGACCTGAGCTCAGCCGAAGGTTCCAGATGCAAGGCGCGCAATTATCGTTATTCGTCTATTCGTTATTCGTTAATCGAATCAACGATTCAACCAATAACGAGTAACGAAATTGGAGCGAGGCGGGCGAGAATCGAGCGCAGCAAAAAGGAAAACGCCTAAAGAGGCTTCTGAGATTTTTTTCCACTTAAAGCTATTTCGATTGACTCTAAAATAGGTTTCCTCTAGCTTGCGGCCATGCCCGCGCTCTCTCTTCCCATTCTCTTCGGTCTAGGCGAGCTGGCGCCGGCAAAGCGTAAGGCCCTGATGCTGGTTTTCGCTTCGAGCATGGCGCTCATGATGGGGGTGAACTTCATTCAGCCGGCGCTCCCGGCAATGACGCAGGCTTTTGGCATCAGCGACTCGGCCCTGGGTTTGGTGATGACGGTCTACACGGGGCCCGCGATTATCCTCGCGCCCCTTTTCGGCATCGTTGCCGATCTTTACGGGCGGCGCCTCCT
>MGRY01000181.1:0-134 GCA_001799045.1 Deltaproteobacteria bacterium RIFCSPLOWO2_02_56_12
AGACAGGCGCTTTGGAATTAACCGCTATAGCGCCTGCCTGTTTTGGCCAACAGAACCACGGCGGTGGCGGCCATGCCTTTGCCCGCGCCGATCCAGCCCAGCCCTTCGGTGGTCACCGCCTTGATATTGATCTT
>MGRY01000181.1:155-6059 GCA_001799045.1 Deltaproteobacteria bacterium RIFCSPLOWO2_02_56_12
CTTGGCCACCCTTTCTCTGATCTTTTTAAAGAAAGGGGCGAGGCGCGGCTTTTGCGCTAGAACAGTAATGTCTCCATTGATGACCTTGAATTTCCCCTGTTCCATCATTTTCAACACTTGCTGAAGAAGCTTCTCGCTCGAGATCCCCTTGGTGCGCGGATCCGTATCCGGGAAATGGCTCCCGATATCTCCCTTCCCCATCGCCCCCAACAAGGCGTTAATCAGGGCATGGAGCAGCACATCGGCATCCGAGTGGCCTGCCAGCCCAAGACCGTAGGGAATCTCCAGGCCGCCGAGAATAAGCTTGCGGCCACGCTGAAACCGATGGACATCAAGGCCGTGCCCTATGCGAAGATTGCGAGTCATAGATTAAAAGCCCATCTCTTCCTTCAGGAGATCTTGCTGGCCGAGAAGTATCACGGGAACCCGGCAGCCTTTTTCCAGCAGCGTTTGCTCCTCGCTCGCCACGATCAAGCCTTGAGCCAGCGAAAGCGAGCGCAAGACCCCGGCGCCTTGCGCGCCGGCGCTGGACACGAAGCTCTGACCCTCCTCGTTGCGCAGCCGGCAGCGAATAAACTCCTTTACGCCGCGGCTTTTCTTAATCTCATGCTCCAGCGTCGCCTGGATCACGGGGAGAAAGAGATTCCTGTGTCCCATCATTTTGAGCAGCGCAGGTCTGGCATAGAGGAGAAAAGAGACCGCCGAAGAGACCGGGTTGCCCGGCAGGCCGAAGATCGGCTTTCTGCTAATGCGGCCGAACGCCATGGGGTGTCCGGGTTTTTGTGCCACCTGCCAGAACTGCATTTGAACGCCGACATCTCCCAACGCTTCTTTCACCAGATCGTAGTCTCCCATCGAAATCCCGCCGGACGTTATCACCGCATCGTAACGCAGGGCCCTCTTAAATACCGAGGCCAAACTCTTTCTCTTGTCGCGCACAATCCCGAGAGGCACGGGAGTCGCCCCGCTCTCCCGGATGGCGGCGGCCAGGGTGTAGCTGTTGCTGTTCACGATCTTTCCCGGCCGGGGACGCTCATCGATCTCAAGCAGCTCATCGCCCGTTGAGATCACGCCGACTGCCGGCCTGCGATAAACGCGCACCCGACCCTTTCCCACGGACGCCATGAGCCCGATATCCGCGGGCGTTAGCACCTTTCCCTTCTCCAATATCGTCTGGCCTCTCCGAATATCCTCACCGGCTTCCCGGATATGACTGCCCGAACCGTCAACCCGGCTGATTCGAACATGATCTCCGACTGACTCGGTGTACTCGACACGCACAACCGTATCGGCGCCGCGGGGCAGAGGCGCGCCGGTCATGATCTTGATCGCGCTCCCTTCACCCACACGACGCTTGGCGACATATCCGGCCGGAACGGTTTCCAAAACCTGCAAGGTAACGGGGTTTGCTGCGGAGGCCTGGGCCACATCCCGCCATCGAACCGAATAGCCGTCCATCGCGGAGTTGGCAAAAGGAGGGACGCTGCGGCGCGCGCGTAGATCCTCAAACAGGACTCTTCCGGTCGCCTGTAGGATCGGGACCTCCTCCCCGGACAAAGGGGATATCTGACTCAAGATGGTTTCTACCGCCGCATGAACCGAAATCATGTTTTGATCATCCCTCCAACCAGATCAACAATCAAGAGAGATCCGTTCGGGGACTTACCTCGCTCCCCGAAAGCAATGGGCCAGTGGGTTCTTTGGACCGTTCACGTTCGATGCTTTGGGCTCGCTCAGCAACCTCCCTCGCTCTTGGAGCAGAGCGCCGGGGGCGGATCGAAAGATCGATGCACCAGACGTGGAGGTTCAAGCGTGTCAACGGTACAGCGTACCCGGACACTATTGCATCGAGCTTGAGAGACGCCTCCGGCGCGGAGGTCGCTCGGCTCGCAGAGAGTTCCAACGACTCGGAGTCAATCTTCCGCTCCAGGGACGGCGAGGCCCCGGAGATAAAGAGGGCGGTGGTGGCTCCGAGGGGGCGAGGCTGAAGAGCGCAGACGAGCCCTTCGGGATTGCAAATCTCAAATGGCAAATTTCAGATCTGCAATTTGAGATCTGAGATTCCGAGCGGAGTGAGGACGGTCCATCGGCTGCGCTCGGAAGAGTCGCCCCTGAGGAGCCCACTCGAACAGTTGAGCGGCTGGCAAAATCGAAACTGTGAGCTATAATGGTTGGTAGTGGAAAAATGTTGTCACGGGTCTTGATAGGTCTGGGTCTAGCGCTTGCGGTGTTACCGGTGGTCATGATCTTGTCCGGAGCGGTTTCGCTGGGAAGGGATTATCGCATTGCCAATCGGGACAGCGCGGGAATTGCCCCGGACCCGGCAGAAACCCCCGAAGCAGTGGTCCAGGTTTATGCCGCGCGGGCGCTAAACTGGCGTGGTATCTTCGGGGTGCACACATGGATTGCCACCAAGCCGGAAAACGCGCCGCACTTCACCGTGCATCAAGTCATCGGCTGGCGGGTATTTCGCGATCTCCCTGCGGTGTTCTCCGAAACGGCCATCCCGGACCGAAACTGGTTCGGCAATCGTCCGGAGATTATAGCCGAGCTACGCGGGAAAGAAGCGACCGAGGCGATCGCCAAGATCGCGGAGGCGGTCGAGACTTACCCTTATGTGGATGAGTACCGGCTCTGGCCCGGCCCTAACAGCAATACCTTTACGGCATATGTCGCGCGCAAGGTACCGGAGCTGAAGCTGGACCTTCCCGTGACCGCCATCGGCAAGGACTATCCCGTCAACGGCACTCTCTTCGAGCGCACGCCGAGCGGCACGGGGTATCAGATTTCCCTTTACGGAGTCCTGGGGATTCTGCTTTCCCGCCAGGAAGGGCTGGAGTTGAACCTGATCGGTCTGAGCTTCGGAATCGATTTCGCCAGGCCAGCCTTGAAACTCCCCTTCATCGGCCGTCTGGGCTTCGGCTAGAAATAGCTGCGTTAGCGAAGCATTCGAGAAGGAACCGGAGCAGGCGCGGGTTGGCAAAATTATGCCTTCGCTTTATATAGGCTGTAAGACAATTTTTTTATGGACGACATTCGCTTTGTAGATACGACGGTGCGCGACGGGCAGCAGAGCCTGTGGGCCTTCGGCATGAGAACCGGAATGATGGTCCCCATCGCACCGAATCTGGAAAGGGCCGGGTTCGACGCCATAGAGCTCGGCACCCCTGTCGAACTCGTGAAGTGTGTGCGCGAGCTGCGCGAGGATCCGTGGGAGCGGGTGCGACTGCTGGCGCGAAAGATCACCAAGACCCCGCTCAGGGCGGTCCACGGCACGCGCAGCGGCTTCGAGATCTTTCCTTTTTCAGTGCATCAACTCTATGACGAATGCATGGCGAAAAACGGAGTGACGCAGGTCCGGATATCGGATTGCTGGAACGATCCGTCCGAATGGCAGTGGCGGGTGAAGCAGGCACGGGCGGCGGGGCTAAAGCCGATAATCAACCTTATATATTCGGTCTCTCCCAGACACACCGATGAATACTTTGCAGCAAGGACGCGCGCAGCGACCAAGCTCGATATCTTCCGCATCATCCTCAAAGATCCGGGCGGCCTGCTGACGCCCGAGCGCACCCAGAGCCTGGTCCCTGTGGTCCTGCAAAACGCTAACGGCATTCCGGTGGAGCTTCATACCCACTGCACCACAGGGTTGGGTTCGCTCTGCTGCCTGGAGGCGATCAAAGGCGGCATCAGGATCATCAACACCGCCATCCCGCCGCTCGCCGACAGCTCCTCCAACCCTTCTCTCTTCAATGTCGCCCGCAACGCGCGCGCCCTCGGCTACACTACAATCATCGACGAGGCCCCGCTAAAGCCTGTGACGGACCATTTCCTTTTCATCGCGAAGAGGGAGGGCTTTCCGATCGGCGTCCCGGTCGAGTACGATTATTCCCAATATGTTCATCAAGTCCCGGGTGGGATGATCTCGAACCTCCAGCACCAGCTCCGCAGGGTGGGGATGGAAGACAAACTCGATGCGACGTTGGAAGAGGCCGCCCGCGTCCGCGCCGAATTCGGCTATCCGATCATGGTAACTCCCCTCTCTCAGTTTGTCGGCAGCCAGGCGGCGATCAATGTGATCCTGGGGGAGCGCTACAAGGAAGTCACCGATCAGGTCATCCAGTACGCCATGGGCATCTGGGGCAAGGAAGGTGCCGCCTCGATGGATGCGAATATCAAGGATAAGATCCTCGACCGCCCGCGCGGGAGAGAACTCTCCAAATGGAAGCACCCCGACGCCTCGCTCAAAGAGCTGCGCCGGAAGCTCGGCGGGCCCGGCGTCACCGATGATGAAATCCTGCTGCGCTTTTTTACGGGAAAAGAAGAGGTCGCGGCGATGCGCGCTGCGGGGCGGCCGAAGGAATACCTGAGCGCGCGACACCCTCTGGTTACCCTGATCGGCGAGCTCGCCAAGCGGAGCGATTGCCGGCAAATCCACATCGACAAGAGGGGCTTCTCCATCCGTCTCGAGAAAAGAGCAACGGCGTAAACAAAAAATCATTTGCATGTTGAACCGGGATTCCAAGATCGGAAGAGCTAAGGGGCCTGAGCGATTCCTAATTTCGGCGGCTGGGTTTTTTTTCCTTTGCGCCATAGCGGCGGCTTTGGCAGAGCCCCTTGCCGCTCAGGAGCCCGAATACCTTAAGGGCCAGCTTCTGGTGGCAGCGCCGGAAATGGCCGACCCCCATTTTGCCGACACCATCGTCTATATGATCGAGCACAACGAAAATGGCGCTATGGGCCTGGTTATCAACCGGCCGCTGGCAAAGGGGCCGATCGCGGACCTCCTGAAAGGTCTCGGAGCAGAGGGCGAGGAGGCCAAGGGGGAGATCATCATCCATTACGGCGGTCCGGTCGAGTCCGGTAAGGCCTTTGTCCTCCACAGCGACGATTATGCCGACAAGGGGACGAGCGTTGTGGGCGGCGGTCTGGCAGTCACGACTGATGTCGAGATTGTGCGCGCCATCGGTCAGGGAAAGGGTCCGCGCAATAGCATCTTCGCCCTGGGCTATTCCGGCTGGGGTCCGGGTCAGCTTGAGGCGGAGCTCAAGGCCGGCGGCTGGTTCTCGATCCCCGCCGACGAGAGGCTGATATTTGACGGCGACCCGGCAACCAAGTGGGATCGTGCGCTGGCCAGAAGAAAGGTGAAAACCTAGGATACTGTTTAGAATTCATAACCCGGCCTATCAACCTCTGATCCTCACGCGCCCTTTCTTTCATGAGATTATTCCTAACCGGCAGCCCCGGCATCGGCAAGACTACATTGATTCGCGCTACCCTGGAGAAGCTCGACGAGGGCAGATACGCGGGTTTTTATACCGAGGAGAAAAGACACAGGGGGCAAAGAACCGGCTTCAAAATTATTACCCTGGACGGCCAGGAAGGCACCCTCGCTTCGATCGGGAGGAAAGAGCCCACGGTCGGCAGATACTCCATCCACCTCGAGGAATTCGAAAAAATCGTTCTCCCCCAGCTGGATCCCGAAATCACCCCGGCGGATCTTTATGTAATTGACGAGATCGGTAGGATGGAACTCTTTTCTCTCAAATTTAGGAATAAATTGATCGACCTGCTCGCCCGCCCGTCGCATCTCCTGGCCACCATCGCTAAGAAGGGAAAAGGATTTGTCGAGCAGATCAAAGGCAGAAACGACATCGAGCTAATTGAGGTTACACGGGAAAACCGCGATCACCTGGCCGAGGAAATAGCGAGAAGGATCAAAAAAGAGTTGGGGAGTTAGTAAATCCCCTCCGGGACCGATGCTTGCTCCTCGATTTCTGCGCAAGAGAAACTGAACAACCCTCGGCTTTAAGCCGAGGGGTTCGATTCATGTCGGCTGGAAGCCGACCTTTCCCTCAAACCCTCCCCTTAGTGAGTCACCCTGAGCCCTTCGTATGTCATTCT
>MGRY01000182.1:0-2588 GCA_001799045.1 Deltaproteobacteria bacterium RIFCSPLOWO2_02_56_12
TATCAGGATGCAGTAGGGTTTAATCTTACGAGAGTGACTGCCCTTGGAGGAGCTGGAAGCGGACCGCCTAATGGCCAGGACGGCAGTGTCATTACTCAGCAACAAGCCTTCCCATAAGGGCGCTTGGACTTGCCACCCACCCCCAATTTGTAATATGAGTTTCTATATCATCGTGATGAATCTCCACGTATGTTTTCCACAGAAAGGATGAAAGCGTGATGGATGCGGAAAAGCCAATAAAAAACCCCGTGGTCTCGATTGCGACCAGCCTGGGGGAGGTGCGCACGGAGATCTTCCTCGACCAGGCGCCGAACACGGCAAAAAACTTTTTGGACTATGTAAACGAGAAGTTTTACGATGACCTGATTTTTCATCGGGTCATTCCGGGATTCATGATCCAGGGAGGCGGCTTCGACAAAGGGATGCAGCCGAAGGCGACCAAGGCGCCGATCAAAAACGAGGCAGCGAACGGTTTGAAAAACAACACCGGCACTCTGGCTATGGCCAGGACGGCCTTTGTGGACAGCGCTACCGCCCAATTCTTCATTAACGTTAAAGACAACGACTTTCTGAACCATCAAAACACCAGTGCGGAGGGTTTCGGCTATGCCGTTTTTGGCCGGGTGATAGAGGGGATGGAAGTGGTTCAAAAGATAGAGAAGGTCAAGACCGGCGCCCATAGCACGCACCAGAATGTTCCCGTGGAGCCTGTCGTGATCCAGTCTATGCGTATCGTTAGTTAAAGCGCTGCTTTCGATTATCCATTCGCAGTCCACACGCCCTTTGGGTCGTATTTCCTGACCGCGCCCAGTTCTTCCGGCGACGGCGGCGGGGTCTCACGGAGATCCCCGGAAACGCGCAGCGGCCAGCCGGTTTCACCTCGAACCTCTTCGACCGTGACGCCCGGATGAAAGAAGCTCAGGAGCATCTCCCCGCTGACCGGGTCAAAAGAGAAAATTCCCAGGCTAGTGATAACGCGGCTCGGCCCGCCGCCGTGGATGTGTTTCATTCGGCGCCAGTCGCCGCCTTCTCCATAGCCGGGGGAAGTGATGAAACGGACTCGCGGCCTAAAGCGGCGCTTTTCGTGATTCATGATGATGATGCAGCGGCGCGCCAGGGTCGCGATGTCCGCGGCGCCGCCGCTACCCGGAAGCCGAATCTTTTTTCCGCTTTCCTCCACCCAGTGGGTATTGAGGTTGCCGAAGCGATCGATCTCAGCGCCGCCGATGAAGCCGAGGTCAACCTGTCCGCTCTGCAGCAGGCCCATCACATCGAGAATGCCGCCACAATAGAGGGCGCGAGCCACATTAGGCGGGTCGCTTATGGTGAAAATCGATTCCAGAGCCGGCCGATCCCGGATCACGCCGTTTTCAAAGATACCAATTGATCGGGGGGCATGGAGCTCTTTGGCCACGGCAAAGCTGAGAAGGGGAAGGCGCATTCCAACGAAGACCATCTCTCCATCGCGAATCTCACGCGCCGCGGCAACCACCATGAGCTCTCTCTGCGTATAGTGCATTTCAGATCACCCAGACCGCTATCCCTGCGCCGCCGGTTCGTCACTCTCAATTGCCTTGATGATGCGGCTCTTCAATTCCGCGCGCCTGGCAGGGCTTGACTTGATCTCCGAAGGAACCTGAATGTCCATCAGAAGGCGAGCCGGCTTGCCCAGGACTAGCACCCGTTCTCCCAGATCCATCGCCTCGTCGATGTCATGGGTAATGAACAGCGAGGTCTTCTTTGTCTCGCGCACGAGCTCGAGAAAGTCTGCGCGAAGCTTGATGGCCGTCACTTCATCGAGGTGTCCAAAGGCCTCGTCGCATAAAAGGATGTCGGGATCTATGGAGAAGGCCCGGGCAATTCCGACCCTCTGTCTCATGCCTCCAGAGAGTTCATGGGGATAGGCGTTTTCAAATCCTGAGAGTCCGAGTTTCTCAAGCCAGCACCTGGCCTTCTCGATCCGGCGCTCCTGCGGGATTCGGAGGATTTCCAAAGCATAGGTGGCATTCCGCAAAACGGTGCGCCAGGGAATCAAACGGTCCGTTTGGAAGACGGCAGAGAGCTTTCCCCGGAAGTGGTCAAAGTCGTTATAAGGCTCCTTTCCGTTAATGACCAGTTTTCCCGCAGTTGGCTTCT
This sequence comes from Deltaproteobacteria bacterium RIFCSPLOWO2_02_56_12, assembly GCA_001799045.1. Classification (GTDB taxonomy): domain Bacteria; phylum Desulfobacterota; class Binatia; order UBA9968; family UBA9968; genus UBA9968. Next base: position 2,137 of record MGRY01000182.1, read on the forward strand.
CCAGGCCGAGGATGATGTTCAGCGCGGAAGATTTTCCACATCCCGTTTTTCCCACCACGGCAACTAATTCGCCGGCATCAACTTCAAAGCTAAGATTCCTGATGGCCTGGAAGTAGCTGCTGCCGAGGCGGAAGACCTTGGTCAGGTCGCGACACTCAATTTTGGACATCTTTTAGAGCGTGCTGGGTCGCCATCTGAGGAGGCGCGACTCCATCTTCGTGATCAGAAGTTGCATGGCGAGTCCACTGATCACCAAGACCATGGTCCAGGCCAGGACCCCACTCATGTTCAAGAGCGACTGCTGCTGCAGCATTCTAAATCCTACGCCTGTAGAGGCGCCCACGAGCTCGGCAACAATAACTACCCTGACCGCGAAGCCGATGGTCACCTTCCAGGCGGTGAGCATGTGGGGTATGATCGAGGGAACAATCAACATCCGAAAGACTTGGGTT
>MGRY01000182.1:2600-15790 GCA_001799045.1 Deltaproteobacteria bacterium RIFCSPLOWO2_02_56_12
GTTCTGGTGGGCCTAAAGGCAAGCGTCATCTCCATGAGGTCCTTGGAGATTCCCTTAACGGCGTCGAGGATGCTGTGAGAAAAAACCGGGAAAGATACGGCGAGCATCAAGGCAAAAATTCTTGTCTCCGTTCCCCTGAACCACAGGATGACGATCAGGGTCCAGGCGAGGGCTGGAATACCCATAATGAAATTCACTATCGGGATCAAGTAATTCTCGGTCTTCTTTACGGTTCCCATGGCCACACCCAGGAGGGCTCCAACAAGAAATCCGCCGATTAAACCTTGCCAGATCCGGCACAGGGTTAGAAGGGTGTCCCAGAAAAGGGTTCCTTCCTGGGCCATTTTGAGGAATTCTTGAAGGACCATTTGGAGTCCAGGGAGCACGTACTCGGGCAAAAAGAACGAGGCAACTTGCCAAGAAAACAGGAGTGCCCCCAGGGAAATGAGCATCTCGATGTTCAGGGCTCTTTCCTTAGGGAGGGGCTCTAGGTCCATCTTTTTCAGCTTCCTGGAGGGCTAGCGCAGGCCCCGATGGAAGAAGGCGGCGTCGGGGAGCTTCGTAACGTATCCGAGCGGCACGGAAATCTTGAGCAGTTCCATTATGGCCTTTTCCTGCGACTCCGCCGTCATCTGGAGAAATTTCACCCTTCCGGCCTTGACGGTCTCCTGGAGGATGGGGATGGGATCCTTGGTTTTCTTCGCCACTAGCTTTAAGGCTTCGTCAGTATTGGCGTTGAACCACTCTACGGTTTCCTTCATCGCATTGTGGACCCGTTGGAGAAGGTCGGGGTTATTCCTGGCGAAGTCATCTTGGACGGCCCATCCAAGGAGCCAGTTGTATTCAGTCCCCGTCTTTTGCCTCCAGAGCTTTTCCAGCTCATCCGCAGAAACCAAATCTTTAAACTTCTTCGGCTCATCCATAACCAGCCTTGTCGGCAACTGGGCAAATACAACTCCAGCCGGAGCGGTACCCGTAGGAGATCTAAGCTCGGCGGCCACTCCTGGCTGTTCAAAGTTTCGGGTTTTTAGCGACTTGAGATCGACCCCGGACCAGAGCATGTAGATCGTCATGGCTTTGTAGTTCTCAGAGGCGAGGGGTGCGGCAAGTTCTTTACCGTTGAGATCCTTCAAAGAGCGAATGTCGGGCCCTCTTTCGGTGTTAACGATGACTGAGGTTCCGAAAAGCTGGTAAGTAGCGAACAGCTTGGCCTTTACCCCCCTTGCATATTGGTTCGCATAGGTCATGATGCCGCCCGTTGCCATGGGGTATGATCCGGCGGCGAAATCGTTATAGAGTGAGGCCGTGGAGGGCTGCTCGACCCATTCCACGTCAACGCCGTTTTTGATGTCGAACTGCTTTCCTTCCATGACGGCCACCATCCAGGAGCTTGTGGAGGGAGCACTTAAAGTTCCTACTTTGGCCTTTGGAACCTGTGCGGCCACAGATGCGGGCACGATCAGGCAGGTTAGGGTTGCGAGCAGGATGGTCCTGGCCATAGGCGCGCTCGTCGAGGCGGATTTTTTAACCATGGCAATCCTCCTTTTAATCTCGGGGATCAATCTATTTTGGGTCATCATGTCCCGATAATCGGTCCTAAGTCCCAGTTATGCTGCAAACCGTTTATCACACCATGTCAATTTGTCAAGCGATTTTAAAACAATCTTAGGTCACCCTCCAGAGGACCTGGACATTGGCGTCATCCCCAAAATTTTCCCAAAATTTTCTCGATACGTCCTCTTGACAAAGAAACTTAGTGTGGTAAAAATTCTGATGAATAATTGGGACGAGATACCGATTATCGGGACACACAAATGAGTAAGGTATATTCTAGAACCGACATCATAGACAAAAGGCAAAGAAGCCAGACATTAGTTAGAGGTCTCAAAATTTTGGAACTTATCGCTGGCGGAAAATCGGACCTTTCAATTCGAGAACTGGCCGAGGAGGTTGATCTCTCAAAAAGTGTTGTCCACCGACTTATATCGACTCTCGAAGGTGAAAGGTATGTTCAAAAAAATTCAGGAAAGCCAGGATACAGGTTGGGCACTAAATTGTGGTGGTTGGGGTGTGCAGCGGTTCAAGGACTCGAAATCAAGGAAGTCGCCCGTCCTCATCTTGAAGATCTAGCTCTTAAGACCAATGAGCTTGTAGTTCTTGCCGTCCTTGACGGACGAGAGGTTGTCTATCTGGACAAGGTTGACTGTCCGCAAGCCGTTCGTGCCTATATTCCCATTGGTGGTAGGGCGCCTGCCTATTGCATTTCAACTGGTAAGGTTATCTTGGCCTATCGTCGGGATGATGAGGTCATGAAAATTACCTCTTCCATGAAAAAGTTCACGAGTAACACTGTCATACGGATGGAATCCTTCAAAAGACATCTCGCAGAGATCCGGAGGCGTGGATATTCCGTTAATTTCGGCGAATGGCACGAAGATGTTGGCGGAGTGGCATCGGCAATTCGGGACGGGAAGGGCTATGTAGTGGCGGCCATCGGTGTTACCGTTCCTATCCACAGACTAACGAAAATAAATATTGATCGATTAAGCCGATTAGCAATGCCAGCAGCGGCAGCAGTATCAGAGGAGTTGGGATACGGAGGCTCTCAAAAAGGAGCATCGATAGGCTGAAATTCGTCCTTTGAGGGAGGTTCCTATCATTTGAGGGCAACTATGGAACGTTCATATCTTGAGCTTCGGGAAAAGGTTGAGAAAAAAGATAAGGGGCTTAGAGAGAAGGTTAAGAGTCTAAGCGAGGCTGTGGCCTTGATCCCTGATAACGTCCATGTGGCGATCGGTGGCTGCCACTATTCGAGAACTCCCATGGCCCTGATTTGGGAGATTATCAGACAGAGGAAAAAAGGTCTGACCTTCTCGAAAAGCATTACCGCGACGGAGGGAGACCTTCTCCTGGTCGCTGGCACAACGCGGCACATCATAACGAGCTGGTTTAGCCCTGGGGTCACGTGGGGAGTCTCAAGGATCATGAGGCACTACGTTCAGTCCGGGGAGGCCCAATACGAGGAGTGGAGCCACATGAGCCTTGGCCTAAGGTACAAGGCTGGAGCCATGGGTGTTCCCTTCTTGCCGGCGAGGTCCATGCTGGGCTCCGACGTCTTCAAAAGGCTCAGCAACGTAAAAGAGATGAGTTGCCCCTTTACCGGAGACAAACTTGCCCTCGTTCCGGCTCTTAATCCGGATGTGGCCATTATCCATGTTCAGAAGGCGGACCCCTATGGCAACGCGCAAATTAGCGGCTTCCCCTTTATGGACAAAGACATCGCCCTTGCGGCAGACAGGGTGATTTTAACCACCGAGCAGATCATCGACAACAGTGAGATAAGAAGAACGCCCGATCGCACGGATATACCCTTTTTCTGTGTTGATGCCGTGGTCGAGGCGCCCTGTGGTTGCCTCCCGCACGAGTGTTATGGGGTTTATGAGCCGGACTTCAACCATATGGACATGTATGTAAAGCTCATGATGGAAAAGAGCGTCGATGGAGTTAAAGAATATCTTGATAAGTACTTTTATGGCCCGGAGACCTTTGAAGACTACCTCGATCTCTTTCATGTCAAAGATATTGTAAAAGCCACTTTAAGTGCAAAGAAGGGGTATGGCGGTTAAGGTGTCTTACAACACGGCAGAGTTGGTTTGCATTTCCAGCGCGAGACTGCTTGAGGATGGGAAGGTTGTCTTTGCCGGTGCTGGACTCCCGCTCCTGTCGGCGATTCTCGCCCAGAAAACTCATGCGAAAACCCTGACGATCCTTTTCGAAGGCGGAGTCATCGGCCCGTTTGTTGAGCCTGGAAAACTCCCTCCTTCAACGAACGAGCAGAGGTGCGCAACGCGCGCCAATATGGTTCTTCCCACAACGGACGTTTTGCTCCTCCAACAGAGAGGATATGTAGATTACGGTTTTCTGGGTGGAGCTCAAGTAGATCAGTATGGAAACATCAATAGCTCATATATTGGCGACTGGGATAGGCCTACTGTTAGGCTTCCAGGAACAGGTGGTGGAAACGATATAGCGAGTCTCTCCAAAGTTATCGTCGCGATGCATCACGAGAAGAGGAGACTTGTGAAGAAAGTAGACTTCATCACAAGCCCTGGATACTTAAGTGGAGGAAATTCGAGAAAAGAGGCGGGTTTAATTGCCGGCGGAGTTCTTAAGGTGGTAACCCATCTTGCCATTCTGGGTTTTGATGAGGAAAAAGGAGTCATGTGCCTGGAAGGGCTGCAGCCGGGAGCCACGGTAGAGAAGGTGAAAGAGAATACCGGCTTTGATCTCATGGTCAAGGACAACCTCTATGAAGCCTCTGCTCCCACAGAAGAGGAGTTGAGAGTTCTTCATATCCTCGATCCAGAGAGAAGGTATACAACTGCGAGGGGCGAATAGGATGGCTAAAGATTTGCGGGGATTCCTGGCAGAATATGAAAGGGAGAATCCCAGAGAGTTCTGCCGGGTAAAAGAGGAAGTCGATCCTCGATATGAAGCGGCCGCAATATTGACAAAGCTTGAGGAGGCAAGAAAGCTCCCGATCCTTTTTTATGAAAAGGTGAAGGGTTCGGCTTTTCCCGTCGTGACTAATGTCTATTCGACCAAAAAGAAGATCGCATCGAGTATTAGCATAGATCCAAAAAGGTTCAGGGACAAGTATATAGAGGCCGTTGAAAATCCGATTCCGCCCAAGATCGTTTCAGATGGTCCTGTCATGGAGGAGAGGGTCGGAGAAGGTGACGTGGATCTAAGGGCCCTCCCGATGATGACCTACCACGAGGGCGACGCAGCTCCCTATATCACCGCCGGGATGGTGCTGGCCGAAGATCCTGAAACGGGAGAGTACAACGCCAGTTTTAACCGGCTGATGTATAAAGGTAGGAACAGGGCGGGAATTTTTATGACGGTAGGAAAGCACCTACATGAGATCTACTCGAGGATGGAGGACCAGGGAAAGCCTCTTCCGATCAGCATTTCCATAGGCAATCACCCCGCCTGGGCACTGGGTGCTCTCTACATCGGCGCCTATGGTGAGAGCGAGCTTGGGATCATCGGAGGGCTCCTTGGAGGCCCTGCTGAAGTGGTCAAAGGGGAGCTCAAAGGAACCCTTTTCCCTGCGGATGCTGAGATCGTGTTGGAGGGCGTTATTGAACCTCACGTAAGGGAGGAAGAGGGTCCCTTTTGCGAGTTTTCGGGATATGCCACGGGAAAAGGATTAAGGCCGGTTGTAACCATCAAATCGATGCACTCAAGAAAAAAAGCGATATACCAGGATATTTGCGGAGGGCAGCATCGAGAGCACCTGATTATGGCGACTCTCCCCATGGAAGCCAATCTCTATAGATCTATTAAGGGGGCTGTGCCGACCCTCGTCGATGTCCACGTTCCTGCACCGTTCACCCTTATTGTTTCCATAAAAAAAAGGTTTCAGGGACAGGCGCAGTCGGCGATGCTTGCGGCTTTTTCGGCTGAGATGTACTTAAAGCAGGTTATCGTGGTTGATGCAGATATCGATATCACCAACCTTCAGGAAGTTATCTGGGCTGTAGCTACAAGGGCTCAGGCGGATAGAGATATCATGGTCATACCCGGAGCGAGAGGCTCTTCCCTGGATCCCTCTTCGGGAGCTGAGGGTGTGGTCACAAAGATGGGAATTGATGCAACTGCCAAACCCTTCCTTTCTTCGTTTCCCAGGAGAGGCAGGGTTCCCAGGGAAATCATGGACAGGCTTAAGCTTGAGGCCTATGTGAATTTGGCGGAACTCTAAGAGGAGATGGAAAAGTGCATGAGTTGACCGGGCTGAGAAGTGTCATAGAGCATTACAGGGAGAAGGGTGAGGTGGTCGAGATAGAAAGGGAGGTCGACTCGGAATGCGAGTTGTCAGGAATTATTTCGGCTCTGAACTCCCTTCCCACGACCCCGGGTGTCCTTTTCAAAAAAGTCAAAGGATACGATTTTCCCGTTGCCGCGTGCATTCTCTCTGAAAAGGATAGGACCTGTCAGATCCTTGGCCTACCCTCTTCACCCCTTGAGTTCAAAGAGGTTTTCATCAAGCTCACTCAAAATCTCATTCCTCCGGTAAAAGTTGGGAGCGGCCCCTGCAAAGAGAAGATTTACACCCGCGACTTTGACGCCCTCAAGATTGTCCCTTCTATAAAGGCTACACCTGACGATGGAGGAAGATATTTCCAGCCTATTGTCGTCACCAAAGATCCTGAAACCGGGGTTCAGAATGCGGCACTGAACAGGGCCATGCTCCTGCGGGACAACACGGTGATCCTCAATGTGAGAAATGAAACCGGAGTTGGCCAGTGTTTTAGAAACTGTAAAAAGGAAGGAAAGCCCTTTGAGGTGGCCCTGGTGATAGGGGCTCCTCTTGAGATGTACATCTCAGGGGCAACCAAGCTTCCCCTGGGCCAGGACGAGCTTAGTCTCGCCGGCGCCGTAAGAGGGAGCCCGGTTGAGGTTGTTCCATGCGAGACCATCGATGTCCATGTCCCGGCCGAGGCAGGGTTTGTTATCGAGGGGGTCATTGGGCCTCCTTACGAGCTAGGGACGGAAGGGCCTTGGCCTGAGTTTTTAAAATATTTGAGTATACCCCAGCAAAAACCTCTGCTTAAGATCAAGGCGCTCACCTTGAGAAAAGACGCGGTCGGTTATGCCATTGTGGCAGGGACGAAGGAAAATTATAACTTGAGGATATCTAACGATGTCGAATTCTATCGGTACGTGAAGGCCATCGAGCCAAACTTTGTGATCGATGCGGCCCTGACTCCCGGAACAGCTCATTGGCATCATGGGATCATCCAGATCAAAAAGGATGACTACGACTTTGAAGGTCTTCAGGTCCACGTCGCCATGGCGGCCTTCGGATTTTCCGTTTACCTTGAGACCGTCACCATTGTTGATGAAGACGTGAATATCCTTGATATGAACGAGATCGACTGGGCCGTGACGACCCGGTGTAACCCCTCTGAGCAGATTCATATTATCCGGGAAGTCAAAGCCCACAGGAACAATCCCATTGCGGGCGCCAGAGAGCTGATGGACGGGAGTTTTGTCGGAAAGGCAAAGATGATTATCGATGCCACGGTCCCTTGGAAATATAAGAACCTGAAAAGCGGGGCCAATCGACCCGTCTTTGAGAGGGCAAGATTCAAAAAAGTAGACCTTAAAGAATACTTGAGCCCTCACAATTACCGCCAATGGATTAAATAGGAAGGGAAAATTATGGAGCGATGGGTAGGCAAGAGCGTTCGCCGTGTCGAGGACAAGCGTCTGCTCACGGGAAAAGGCCAGTTCGTCGACGATATAAAGCTTTCCGGGATGCATCATGCAGCGGTCCTCCGCAGCCCCTACCCCCACGCCATCATCAAGTCGGTGGATACCTCAGAGGCGCTGAAGATGCCTGGGGTGCGCGCTGTCCTCACCGGAGAGGATGTGGCGCGGATGTCGAGCCCCTTTCTGCAAGCGGTGGAGGGGCCCCTCGAATATTACTGCATCGCCGTGGACCGGGTCCGGTACGTGGGGGAGGGAGTAGCGGTGGTCGTCGCTGAGGACCGTTACCTGGCGGAAGATGCCCTCCCGGCCATTCGCGTGGATTACGAGGCACTGCCAGCCGTGGTGGATGTGGAAGAAGCTATGCAGGAAGGCGCTCCTATCCTTCATCCCAAGGTGGGAACCAATATCATCAATCACCGGGACCTTCGCTATGGAGACCCAGATGCGGCCTTCGCCCAGGCCGATGTCATCGTCGGCGCAAAGTTCTTCTTTCCCAAGTACTCCTCCACTCCCATGGAGAACTTTGCGGTCATCGCCGAATACGAGCCAATCGAAGACATCATTACCATCCGGTCCAACTTCCAAGGCCCCTTTACCATGCATCCGGTGTCGGTGGCGGCTCTGAGGATCGCTGAAAACCGGTTGCGCTTCATCGTGCCACCTGACATCGGCGGCGCCTTCGGCATCAAGTCCAGCATGTTCCCGCAGATGGTCATGACTGCTCTGGCTGCCAAAAAGACGGGTGTGCCCGTCAAATACCTCGAGGACCGGGCAGAACACCTCATGTCTTCCTCCAGTGGCACCGATCGCGTGACCTATATTGAGGTCGCGGCCAAAAAGGACGGCACCATCCTGGGAATACGGAAGAAGGTAATGGACAACGTTGGCGCCTATCTGCGCAGCCCTGAGCCGGCCTGCATGTACCGCTCTACGGGAAATCAGCTTGGCGCCTACACAACAAAAAATCTAGCCTGGGATGCTTATGTCGTCATGACCAACAAGTGTCCCACGGGACCCAACCGGGGTTACGGCTGCCAGCAGCTCTACTTTGAGATGGAGCGAGTTGTGGATCTCTTGGCCGACCGGCTGAAGATGGATCCGGCTGAGATCCGAAGAAAAAATCTGATTCCAAAAGACCAGATCCCGTACACCACGCCAACCGGCGGAATCTACGATGCCGGAGACTACTTGGCCTGCCTGGACATGGCGCTGGAAAAAGCCGACTACCAAAAACTACGCCAGGAGCAAGAGAAAGCGCGAAAGGAAGGCCGCCTTTTCGGCATCGGCCTGGCTACGGTCGTTGATCCCTCGGTGACCAACATCGCCTATATTACCGTGGCGTACACTCCCGAGATGCGGGCCAGCGAGGCGTTCAACCCCAAGTCCGGCTCCGGTGAAACAGCTGTCGTCAAGATGGACCCTCTGGGGCAGGTGAGCGTCATTATCAATACCGTCCCAGAGGGTCAGGGCCACGAAACTGTCGTTAAACAGATCGTTGCCGATGAGCTGAGCATCTCCCCCGATGATGTCCGTGTCGTCTCCGGGATGGACACCTTCACAAGGTTCTGGAGCGTTACTACCGGCACCTATTCCAGCAGGTTCGCGTCCGTAGGCGCCAGCGCGGTAGCCATGGCTACAAGGACCATGAAGGAAAAACTTTTTAAGATAGCCGCCCATCGATTGGAGGCTCGCGTAGACGACCTCGAATTGGTTAACGGTGCCGTTCAAGTCAAAGGAGCGCCGGAGCGCAAGCTCTCCATCCGCCGGATAGCCGGACTCGCTCACTGGAACCAGGGGGCTCTCCCGCCAGGAATGGAGCCTGGCATCCACGCGAGCTACACCTACAACTTCCCCTGCTCCACGTCGCCCGACGCGGACGACCGGGTTGACTCCTCTGCGACCTATTCGTTCATTGCGGACCTGGCCTGCGTTGAGATAGACCCGGAGACAGGGCAGGTAGAAATCAAGAAATACGTAACGGTCCACGATTGTGGCAAGGTCATCAACCCCAAGATCGTCGAGGGACAAATATATGGCAGCTTTGTCCATGGCCTCGGTGGGGCCTTTTATGAAGAGATGGCATATGACGAGAGCGGCCAGTATCTGACCGGTTCCTTTGTCAATTACATGTGTCCAACGGCGGTTGAATCCCCTGAGCTGGATATCGGTCACGTGGAAACCCCCTCCCCTCTGACGGTGTTGGGCTCGAAGGGGTGCGGTGAGTCGTGCACCATGAGCGTTCCCGCCTGCCTGGCCAACGCTGTAGCCGACGCCTTGAAACCTCTCGAAGTGACCGTTGATCGTCTCCCGCTCAGGCCTGGTGATATCTGGCAACTGATTCAGAGTGCCAGGCAAAATCAAGCCTCGAAGGGAGAAAGCAGAAAGTGAAGCCTCCGGTCTTTAAGTACCGCCGCGCAGGAACTGTCGAGGAAGCGCTTTCCGCCCTGGCGGAATACGGGGGAGAGGCAAAGATTTTGGCCGGGGGACAGAGCCTTGTGCCGATGATGAATTTCCGCCTGGTACGGCCGGCCGTTTTGGTGGACATCAACCCGGTGCAAGAGCTTGATTACATCCGAGTTGAGGATGGTTGGCTGCGCGTCGGCGCCCGAACACGTCAGAGGTCCTTGGAAAAGAGCGCGGAAGTCAGGCAAAGCTGCCCGCTTCTTGCCGAGGCTGTGAAATGGATTGGTCATCCGCAGATCAGAAACCGGGGTACGGTCGGTGGCAGCCTGGTTCACGGTGACCCCTCGGCGGAGCTAATCCTCGTCGCCATGCTTCTCGATGCCCAGTTCATTATCCAGGGAAAGGGAAAATCCCGAACTGCCGGGCCGGGAGACTTTTTCAAGGACTTCTTGACCACCGCCGTTAATGAAGACGAGATCCTCGCTGAGGTAAGCTATCCTATGGCTCCTCCGCGATCGGGCTACGGCTTCCGGGAGCTATGCATCCGTCACGGAGACTTCGCCATCGTCGCTGCCGCGGTCCAGCTCACCGTCGACGAAAGGGGTCGGTGTAGTGAGGCATGGGTCGCCGTTGCAGGAGCGGGGCCAAAGCCGTTACGCATTCGCGGCGCAGAAGAAGCCCTGGTAGGAAGTGATGGAAGCTCCCGAGTGCTCGATGCGGCAGCCGCCCGCGTTCCCGAGGAGGTTGATCCCATTAGTGATCTTAAAGGAAGTGAGGCCTACCGGCGGGAGATGGCCAGGGTGTTCGTCCGCCGGGCGCTTGAAGACGCTTGGTCCATGGTTAAGGAGAGATGAACATGCGTGATGTGGTGACTGTCCGGTTGCGGGTGAACGGTGTCCAGTACGAACGCGTAGTAGAGCCTCGCCTGTTGCTATCCGATTTCCTCCGAGAGAGCCTCGGCCTTACCGGAACGCACGTGGGCTGCGAACACGGGATCTGCGGTTGCTGTACGGTAATGGTGGACGGGCTGACAGTCCGTTCCTGTCTCATGTTCGCCGTCCAGTCTGATGGCGCGGAGGTGAAGACCATCGAGGGGTTGGCGGAAGAGGGAAAGCTGCACCCCCTTCAGGATGCTTTTGGGGAGCACCACGCGCTGCAGTGCGGATTCTGCACCCCGGGGATGCTTTTCACTGCCTTGGAGGTCCTTCGGGAGAACCCTCGACCAACGGACAGAGAAATCCGGGAGGGTATCGCGGGCACAATCTGTCGGTGCACAGGCTATCATCACATCGTTGAGGCCATCAAGGCGGCAGCTCAGAGGATGGCGCAAGAACCGAAGTAGGGCGTGAGGGAAATCTACTTTGAACCCGAGATCGAGACTGCATCTCGCGAAACCATGCGCGGGATTCAGACTTCCAAGTTCCTTGCCCAGATCCGACACGCCTATGAAAACTCTCCCTTTTACCGAAGGAAATTTGACGAGGCTCGTCTCAAACCCGGGGACATTCGCTCTCTGGACGACATCACCCTGCTTCCCTTCACCACTAAGGACGAGCTGAAGGATGACCAGGCAGAGCACCCCCCTTGGGGGCGCATCCTGGCCGTTCCGACGCAAGAATGCCTCCGTATCCATTCCACCTCGGCTACCACAGGACGACCAGTCATGTATTTGGACACTCCAGAGGACTGGCGAGGTTTTTACCGAAGCTATGCCCGCGGGCTGTACGGTATGGGCATCCGCAAGTCTGACATGGTTATGTGTGCCTTCAGTTACGGCCCGTGGATCGGTTTCTGGTCGGGTTTCTTCGCCGCCCAAGAGCTTGGCTGCTTGATGTTTCCGGCGGGCGGGCTCACAACCGAGCAGCGGATTGATGCTTTGCTTGCGTACCCCATTACCGTCCTGGGTTGCACGCCATCCTACGCCCTTTACATGGCGGAGGAGGCCAGAAAGAAAGGCATCGACCTCGCCAAGCAATCCAAGATCCGTATTACCTGGCACACGGGAGAGCCTGGAGCCAGCATCCCTGCGACCAAAGAGAAGATCGAACAGGCCTTCGGGGCCAAATGCTATGACCTGCCTGGACTGACGGAAATCGCGGCCTGGGGCTTCTCCTGCACGGCACATTCAGGCCTAGTCCATGTTCACGAAGACTACTGCTACCCCGAAGTTCTGGAGCTTCAAACCGATCAACCCGTTGGCCCTGGCGGTCGAGGGGAGCTAGTCTTTACCAGCCTTTACCGAAAGGCCATGCCGCTTATCCGCTACCGGACGCGGGATGTGGTGAAGGTGGCTGACCGGGCCTGTCCCTGTGGTCGGACCCTGTTCTCTGTGGAAGGGGGCGTCTTGGGACGTCTGGACGATATGAAGAAAATTCGTGGCGTTATCGTTTACCCGAGACGAATCGAGGAGATTGTCCGAACCTTCCCGGAGATGAGCGAGTTTATGGCGCTCCTCCGCAGGGAAAAGGGCCTGGACGAGATCCTGGTTCAGATCGACCCTTATCCCGACATCCCTAAGGACCGCTATCCCGAACTGGCACTGCGGATGGAATCCGAGCTTCGAGTCGGCCTGGGCATCAGGGTCGGCGTGGAGATCGTTCAGCCGGGTTCGCTGCCGCGCTGGGACCACAAGGCCAAGCGTTTTAGAGACGAACGCGAGGAAGTTCCCTTTTGAGAAACTGAACGGATCTCCCATGCCGCGCATTCGTATTACACGCATGCTCAGGAAGATATAAAGTCCGGCGAGTAAAGCAGCGTAAAATGGCACTATCGTTGGCATTAGCGCAGACCCAGTGCTTCTCGCGTACGAGAGTTCATGCCTCTATATTTCTTTCTCTGCCAATTTTGTAGGTCGTAGTGAGAATTTCTCAATCTAACGCCGGCGCTCACCGTTTGCCGCCCAACCCGAAAGCTTTCGGGTTCACCCCGATCCGCAAGCGGGCGGCAATACGGTGCAGCGGTTAGGCAGTGATCTACTTCCCGCTCACAGCTAAGACCCGGTCGTCAGCTATGCGGGATCGGCTTGGTGAATCTCTTGGCTGCCCTCGTACAGTGCAAGTTCTTCATGCAGCCGAGCAATCATCTTCCGAATCCCCGCTTTGGTGAAACCTTTCGTGCCCAGCGGATAGCTCTGCTGTAAGCGGTGGAGTCGGTCCTCTAATAGGTGTAACTCCTCCTGGGCCTTTTGGTACTGCTCGGCGTTGGTAATCATAATGGTACCTCCACGAGTCCCTTACGACGGCTATCTGATTCACGCGTTAGGCTAAAAAACGCCACCCACTCTTCCCAATCAGTCTCATCTTCTGCAGCATAGATTTCTTCTGGGCGACGCGTCAACAACATCTCTTCCAATTCCAGCGCGGGCGGATTTTCTTGCTCAAGCTGCTGAGTGAAATCCTGCGGGAGCAGGATAACTGTGTCAACATCTTGCGGCTCTTCTGTCGCCGTAACGAAGCTGCCATCCACGAGTAAGCGCTTGGCTCCCACTTGCCGTCCCAACTCAATCC
>MGRY01000183.1 GCA_001799045.1 Deltaproteobacteria bacterium RIFCSPLOWO2_02_56_12
AGGAGGCGCTGCGGGGGCAGCGATACATTTGCGATCGCTCCCTCGCCACCGTGGTCTACCTCTCAATCGCCATGGGCAAGCCGGTGCTGCTCGAAGGGGAAGCCGGTGTGGGCAAGACCGAGATCGCCAAGGTGCTGGCCGAGGTCATGGAGACAAAATTAATCCGCCTCCAATGCTATGAGGGGTTGGACGCCAATACCGCGCTCTACGAGTGGAACTATCCCAAGCAAATGCTGCGCATCAAGCTGGAAGAGTTAAGGCGCGGAGACCGTGACGTCGTAGAGACGGAGATCTTCTCTGAGGAGTATCTGGTCAAGAGGCCCTTGTTGGAGGCTATTCAGAGCGACGGACCGAAACCCCCCGTCCTTCTGATCGATGAGATTGATCGCGCGGATATGGAATTCGAGGCGTTCTTGCTGGAGGTGCTGTCCGACTTTCAAATCACCATACCCGAGATCGGAACCATCCGCGCCAAGCTCCGGCCCTATGTTTTTTTGACCTCCAACCGCACGCGGGAAATTCACGACGCCCTGAAGCGCCGCTGTCTGTACCACTGGATAGATTACCCGACTTTCGAAAAAGAATACGAGATCGTCATGACGAAATTTCCCGAGGTCCGGGATCATCTGGCCAAGCAGATCTGTTCCTTTATGCAGCGGGTGCGGCAGATGAATTTTTACAAACGGCCCGGGGTGGCGGAAACTCTCGACTGGGCCGCGGCCCTGATCGCGCTTAACCGCCAAGAGGTGGATGAAAAAACTTTGGCAGAGACCATGGGATGCATTTTCAAATATAAAGAGGATCTCCACCACCTGAAAGAGGAGTTGACGGGCAAGCGGCTGGCGCTGGATCAAATGCTCAAGGATCTACCTGAACTGTCGGCCTAGACCATGCAGATTTCCGACGAGGCCATTCTCAAAGCAGTGGATCGCTTTGCCGCCATTCGGGGCGAGGGAACCCTGGCCAACCTGTTGGCCTTTGGGCGGGTTCTCAAAGAGACGGGCGTCAAGGTCAGCCTGAGTCAGGTGATCGATGCCAGTCGTTCGCTGGAATTGGTGGATATCGCGCGCCGGGACGATTTTCGTGCTGTCTTGCGCTCGAATCTGGTCTCCGACAAAGAGGAGATGCCTCTGTTTGACCGCGTCTTTGATCGTTTTTGGCAGGAACACGGGTTCGAGGAGCCGCCGATGGAATCGGTCGAGATGCCGCCCTCCTCTGCGGAGCAGAAAGGCGGAGACTCTGCCGATGCCGGAGGGTCTCTTGAAGAGATCGTGGCGCAGGCCGCCAGCCAGGAGGCCAAGCTGAGCGAGGAGGCGGAACGATTTCCGGTGCCCACGTACAGCCCCCACGAAGCCCTGCACAAAAAAGATTTCAGCGAAATGGGTATCGAGGAGAGCCGCGCTATTAGCCGGGCGATCCTTCTGATCGCCACCAAGATCGCGACGCAGGTGAGCCGCCGCAAGAAGCGCGCCGCCAAAGGGGAAGAGATCGATCCGCGCTGGACCATGCGCAAGAACATCAAATACGGCGGCGAGATCATTCAGCTCTTCTCGCGCAAAAGGAGGATCAAAAAGACCCGGGTCGTTTTGCTCTGCGATGTCAGCGGCTCCATGGACTGCTACAGCCGCTTTTTGATCCAGTTTATGTACGGTCTGCAAAACGAGCTTTGGGGAGTGGAGACCTTTGTCTTCAGTACCTCGTTAAGCCGGATTACGCATCTCATTCGCACCAAGGACATCGGCAGCGCGTTGGAAAGAATTTCCCATTCTATCTTGGGATGGTCCGGCGGGACAAACATCGGCCGCTCTCTCTGCACATTCAACCGGGATTTTGCGCCCAGCCTGGTGACCCATCGGACCGTGGTCGTGATTATCAGCGACGGCTGGGACCGGGGAGACGTGGGGCTCCTGGAGCGGGAGATGAGAAGCCTCAAGCGGCGCTGCCACAAAATTATATGGCTCAATCCGCTATTGGCGAGCGAGAATTATGAGCCCCTCTGTAAGGGGATGCAGGCGGCGCTTCCCTATCTCGATCTCTTTCTGTCGGTGCACAATCTCAACAGCTTGATCGCTTTGGGCAGGACGCTGCAGAAGATGGTAGCGTGAATTCGTTACTGGTATACTCGTTACTCGTTGACTAATACAGACGAAATAAACAGAGTGACATTGAATAGAATGAGATTCTTCGCTTGCGCTCAGAATGACGCTCTTTTTGTCATGCTGAACGCAGTGAAGCATCTCACACTGGATCGACGATAATGTAACATGACTTAATGCGTTTGTATTAATTTTTTAAACGAATAACGAATCACGAATAACTAATAATGAAATTGAGAGGAGGTAAAAAATATGGCGGGTCCAGGGGCATGTCATGAAGATGCAGAGATCGAACGACGCAAGACCGATTCGATCTATCATCAGGTGAAAGAGTTTCTCGACAAGGGAGAAACGCTGGCGGTAGCCACGATCGTATCGACGCGCGGTTCCACCCCCAGGGAGGTGGGCGCCAAGATGGTCGTGACCGCCTGGGGCGAGATTCTGGGAACGATCGGGGGAGGTTGCGGAGAGGCGGATGTAAAGCGCGAGGCTATCGAAGTGATTCGGACACGCAAGCCCAGGGTGGTGCGGGTGGATCTCCTTGACGACATCTCTTCAGACAGCCCGGCTGTTTGCGGGGGCATTATGAACGTTTTTATCGATCCCTGGTGGAAGGAACGTGACGCAGAGGGTGCGGGCAAATAATGAGCCGGTTATCCGAAGAACTGATTCAGATCCAGGAGCAGGGGGCCGCCGCCGTGCTGGCGACCGTGATTAACGCGGGCGAGAAGGGCGGGGTGGAGCCGGGCGATAAATGTCTCGTCCGTGACGGCAGGATCACGGGCGGTACGATTCGTCATGAAGGGCTCCTCCAGGCAATCCTCCAAGAGGCGGAGAATCGCCTGCGGGAAGAGAAATCAAAATCGGTGGCCCTGGAGTTGCCCGATGCGGGAGGCAAGATAGAAGTATTCTTCGAGGTGATGCCCGCTCCGCCCAAAATCATTGTGGTGGGCGCAGGTCACATCGCTGTTCCGCTGGTGAAATTAGCCAAGGTTTTGGATTTTCGTGTTATCGTCATGGATGATCGCATGCTGTTCGCCAACCGGGAGCGGTTCCCGCAGGCCGATGAGATTCTCGTGGGGGATATGGCGGCGGCGCTGAAGGGGTTGCCGATTAATTCCTCAACCTATATTGTCCTTATTACCCGGGGCCATAAGTACGATGAGCTCTGCCTGCGGGAGATCATTCATGGCCCGGCGAAGTACATCGGCATGATCGGCAGCAGGAGACGAATCAAGGCATGCTTTCAGAGATTCAAAGAGGAGGAGAATATCGCCGAGGAGGTCATCCAGAGAGTTTACGCTCCCATCGGCTTGGATTTCAACACGGAAACCCCTGAAGAGATTGCCCTTTCCATTCTCGCCGAGATCGTCAAGGTGCGCCGGGGGGGCAAGGCTCAGTCTCTGTCGGGGAAATGATTTGGTTACTAATAACCAGTAACTATTAACTAATACAAACGAAATAAACAAAGTGACATTAAAAAGAATGAGATTCTTCGCTTGCGCTCAGAATGACACTCTTTTTGTCATGCTGAACGCAGTGAAGCATCTCACGCTGGATCGACGATAATGTAACATGACTTAATGCGTTTGTATTAGTAACGTGGGCCGGAGAATCACAGGGGTTGTGTTCAGCGATTTGGGCCAGGCGTCTTCCTTCATGGCTTTGGATTGGGTGCAAAAGGCCTTGCGCGACGGGCTCGGCTTTTCCCCCTTTCCGGCGACGCTCAACTTGCGGCTGGAGTCCGACCAAGCGATGGCGGTGTGGCAGGAGGTGAAGAGCGAGATGCGCGGCATTGATATTATCCCTCCGGATCCCTCGTTTTGTAAGGCGCGCTGTTTTTTGGTTGAAATTGAAGGGAAGCAAAAAGGCGCCGTGCTGCTTCCGGAAGTCGAGGGCTATCCGGCAAACAAGGTCGAGGTGATTGCTCCGGTCCGGCTGAAAGACGAGCTCCGCGTCCGGGATGGAGGGCGGGTCACTTTGGAATTTACGGGTTGATTTCTATGCGAAAATTAATCGTCGGCATATCCGGCGCCACAGGCGCGATCTACGGGGTGCGGATCTTAGAGGTCCTTGCGGGAGTTAAGGACGTCGAGACCCATCTGGTGCTGACCCGTGCGGCCAAGATGACGATTCAAGTGGAGACCCCTCACTCTGCCAAAGAAGTGGAGGCGATGGCGGATTACGTTCACGACATCAACAATATCGGCGCCGGTATAGCGAGCGGCTCCTTCCGCACGGAGGGCATGGTGATCGCCCCTTGCTCGATGAAATCGATGGGCGGGATCGCCCACTCGATAGCCGGCGACCTTCTGGTGCGGGCCGCCGATGTGGTGCTCAAAGAGAGAAAGAAGCTGGTGCTCCTTGCGCGCGAGACGCCGCTCCACTTGGGGCACCTGGAGAGCATGGTTGCCCTGACGCGGATGGGAGCGGTGATTTTTCCGCCGGTGCCGGCGTTCTATCATCGGCCCAAGACCCTCGATGATGTGATCAATCAAACCGTCGCCCGCGTGCTCGACCAATTCGGTATCGACGTGAACCTCTTTGAACGGTGGAGCGATGAGCAGATGAGCCGCCATCCCGAGGCATCCCGGGCCGCTTCCGGCTCCGCCGGCAGCAAAAACAGACCAGGCACGAAAAAGGTCAAGTGAAGTTCCCTCTGCCACGCCATGCCACGCAGAAGGGGTAAAAAATCCCTCACAGCTACGCAGCAGAGAAAGAAAGAGCATCTCGAGCTCTGTCTTGACGCCAGGACTGTTGTCCCTCCCTATGGCACGGGCCTGGACCGATACTCTTTCCTCCACAATGCCCTGCCGGAGGTCGATATCGATGAAATCGACTTGAGCACCTCCTTCCTGGGTAAACCGCTCAAGGCGCCTCTTCTGATCTCCTCCATGACCGGGGGTTTTGATCTTGCCCGCAAGGTCAACCGAAACTTGGCCTTCGCTGCTCAAGAACTTGGCCTGGCTATGGGGGTCGGCTCGCAGCGGGTTGCGTTGGAGGAAAAGAGCGTAGCTGATTCATTCGAAGTGAGGGATCTGGCCCCGGCCATCCTTCTGCTGGCCAATCTCGGGGCGGTCCAGCTCAATTACGGCTACGGCATCGAGCAGTGTCGTCAAGCCGTGCAAATGATTCAGGCAGACGGCCTGATCCTCCACCTGAATGTTTTGCAGGAGGCGGTCCAGCCTGAAGGAAACCGGAACTTTCGCGGGCTCGCCGCCAAGATCGGGGATGTCTGCCGCCAGCTTGAAGTCCCGGTGGTAGCCAAGGAGGTGGGTAGTGGGATTTCCGGCGCCGTGGCCTTGCGGCTCAAACGGGCAGGCGTGAGGGCCATCGATGTTGCCGGCCGTGGGGGGACTTCCTGGTATGCGGTAGAGGCTGAGAGGGCGGCACGCAGAGGAAAGCCTGTTGACCTTACCTTTGCGGATTGGGGTATTCCCACAGAGGAGGCCCTGGTTCAAGTGAAGGAGGCGGCACCCGATCTCGAGATTGTCGCTTCTGGCGGCATCCGCAGCGGCCTGGATATCGCCAAGGCCATCGCCCTGGGGGCGAATATCGCCGCCGTCGCACAGCCGCTTCTGGCGCCGGCTTTGGAATCGGCTGAAGAGGTGATAAAATTTTTGACTGGGATCATTTATGAGATCAAGGTGGCTATGCTCTGCGTCGGGGTTACCAACCTCGCGGCGCTCAGCAAGGCGCCGCTCACACGACGGTAAGGCTCAATTTTTGATTTTGGATTAGCAGAGTATGGCTGAAGAGCTAAGGCGGCAGATCTTGGATTACATGGAGAGTCATAACACCATGACGCTGGCAACCTGTCAGGGGGACATTCCCTGGGCGGCGACGGTTTTTTATGCCAGCGACGGTTTTCGGCTCTATTTCTTCTCCGCGCCGGACTCCCGCCACTGTCAGAACTTGGCGATGAATCCGCGAGTCGCGGTGACGATCCAGGAGGACTATCACGATTGGCGCAAGATCAAGGGGATCCAGCTCGAAGGCAAGGTTGCGGCGGTCAGTTCTCTCCTCGAGAAGGGGAAAGCGATGGCGGCTTACCTGCGCAAGTATCCCGAGGTCATGAAGATTTTCACCGATCCGGCGAGCGGCGCTTTGCACCGGGCTTTTCTGAAAGTGAAGTTTTACTGCGTGGTTGCGGAGCGGATTTATTATATCGACAATGAACAGGGGTTCGGCAAAAGACAAGAGCTCGTTATTGGCGAGTCAACCAAATAGCTCGTCAAGCGTCTAATTAATATAGCACGACGAAGATGTCCCAACTTCTAGGCAAGGAACTGACAAAAGAGCTCTTTAACCTGCTCAAGGGGGAAAATGTCGCCTCCAAGTTGGGCAAGGCCATTGTCATCGTCACGGTGGATGACAAAGGATGGCCTCATCCGGCCATGCTCTCCTATTACGAGGTCGTTGCCAAAGAGCGCTCCAGGATCGATCTGGCGATCGGTAAGACCAGCACCACGACCAAAAACCTGCGGCGGACCGGGCAGATCACGCTGCTCATTACAGACAGCGGCATCAATTACTACCTCAAGGGAAGCGCCCGCGAGATCAAGGAATCCATGGAAGGGGTGTCCTTCATGTCTCTCTTTCGCGTCGAGATCGAACAGCTCCTGGAAGATCTGGAACCTGACGCAGTGATCACCAGCGGTGTCACTTTCAGCCGCCCGCAGAAAAAAGAGGTGAATGCAATAGTCGGAAAAATCTTTCAGGCGATTCGGAGCGAGCCATGAAACGGACGCGGGTTGTTGTGATAGCTGTCGCGCTTTGCCTGGCCGGTCTCGCAGGTGTGGCCTTTTGGCGCTTCGGCAATGGAGGCCAAGAGTCTCCATATATGACCACGCCGGTGCAAAAAGGGGATATCACCCAGGTGGTGACGGCAACCGGCAGCCTTTCGGCCGTGATTACGGTTCAGGTAGGAAGCCAGATCTCCGGAACTATTGAAAAGCTCAACGCGGATTTTAACAGCAAGGTCAAAGCAGGACAGGTGGTTGCTCAACTCAACCAGGACAAATTCAAAGCGGCAGTCGACCAAGCCAAGGCCAATCTCTTGGCAGCCCGATCCAATGTAGCAAAGGCGAAGGTCGGCGTTGAGGATACGCGACGGACCTTGGAGCGGAACAAAGAGCTAGCAAAACGCGGGCTCATTGCCCAGAGCGATCTGGATGCGGCTCAGACCGCCTATGATGCCGCAGCGGCGCAGCTCGAAGTCAACAACGCCCAGGTGGCGCAAGCCCAGGCGGCGTTGAATCAAACCTCCGTCGATCTTGAGAATACGATTATCCGCTCTCCGGTGGACGGCATCGTGGTCTCGCGCAACGTGGATGTAGGGCAGACGGTAGCCGCATCGCTGCAAGCGCCGGTTTTATTTCTCATCGCCAACGACCTCAGTAAGATGCAGGTCGATACCAATGTGAGCGAGGGTGATGTCGGTAACGTCTGGATGGATCAGGAAGTTACCTTCACCGTTGATGCCTATCCGACTCGTCGGTTTACGGGTAAGGTGCTGCAGGTGCGCAATGCCGCGATCATGGTGCAAAATGTCGTAACCTATGACGCTGTGGTCGGGGTCGATAACAAGGAGCTTTTGCTGAAGCCTGGAATGACCGCGAACGTGGAG
>MGRY01000184.1:0-5052 GCA_001799045.1 Deltaproteobacteria bacterium RIFCSPLOWO2_02_56_12
CCGCCTTTCCTTTCGCTACCGTCTCTGCCAGCTGGCGCTGATTGCGGCCGACCGCCTTTCCTTTCGCTACCGTCTCTGCCAGCTGGCGCTGATTGCGGCCGATGATCATATCCTGGGCGACGAGCTTTCTGAGATATTCTTCCCCCTTCACGGACCAGAGGAAGCCCCACGTGGAATCGCCCGAGCCGGGAATGCGGGGATCGAGGATCGCAATTTTCCCCTTCCACTTGGGCCGCAAGAGATCGTCATACGACGCTATCTCTTCCGGCCTCACAAGATCGGTATTCCGCCACACCGTCTCGGTAATGTAGGCCTGAAACATATAGATATACCGCCGCGCTTTGTCCGCCCATATATGGCCTCCCCACCACTGTTTCGGGTCCCTGACCTCCGGCAGGAGCATCAGCGGAGCGACCGGATCCAGAAGTCCTTCGGCCAGAAGGCCGGTAATGATCGAGTTGGTGCCGCCGACATGGACGTCGAAGTAGTGAACGCCCGCTTTCTTTTCCGCAATGATCTTTTTTATGTTGCTCGAACCGCGCCCCGCTACCAGCTCCAGATCGATGTCCGGAAAGCGCTTTCCAAACACCTCTTCCGTCTTTCTTCTCAGTTCGGCGCTGGCCGGAACCGAGACAATAACCTTGCCCTCTTTCCTGGCCGCCTGTAGAACCTTTTCCCAATCGGCCGCCCAATCGCCCTTGCCGGATTGCGCCCAAGCCGCAGGCGGCTGAAGCCAGAGAGCAACTCCGATCAGCAGAACGCTTCGGGAAAAGCTTCTCATCATTCACCTCCCAAGATTATGAATTGGGAGCTGTTCCGGCTGGCCCGGCAACAGCGGAGGCGGATCACAGCTCCCCGTTCTGACCGTCTTTACGCCAAATCCTCACGGAGTCGGGAGATAAATTCAGACAGACTTTCTGTCCGGCGGAAATTGCCTCAGCACGGGTAGTGGGCAACGTAAAAACGGTCGCGCCGAAACGCAGCTGGCATTCATACCGGTCACCGAGAAAAACCGCCGTTTCCACCCTGCACGGCAACTGGTTGAAGCCTTCGCCTTCCTTCTGCATTGAAAGCTTCACCTCTTCCGGACGAATGGCAATCACCACGGGATCGCCATGCTTGATCTTCCCGTCAATTGTATCGCAACGGATATGAGCCCCCTCATCCCCGGAGAGCCCGATCACGACACTTTGGCCGCCGTTTTCAACTACCTTGCCCTCGAGCCAGATGACCCGGCCAATGAATTCCTGCACAAAGGGAGTTTTGGGGTGTTCATAGATCTCCTGCGGAGGACCCATCTGCTCGATCTTGCCATGCCTCATCACCGCCAACCGGTCCGACAAGGTCATCGCCTCGATCTGGTCGTGCGTCACAAAGATCACAGTGATCGACAGCCGCTGCTGCAGGCTTTTCAACTCGACCCGCATCTGCTCCCTCAGCTTTGCGTCAAGGTTGCTCAGCGGCTCGTCGAGCAGCAGGATTTTAGGAGAATAGACCAGCGCCCGGGCAAGCGCGACACGCTGCTGTTGCCCGCCGCTCAATAGCATAGCAGGCCGTTTTTCCAGTCCCGAAAGACCGACGAGTTCGAGAACCGCCGCGACTTTTTCTCGGATCTCGCTCTCCTTCATGCGGCGCAGTCTCAAGGGATAGGAGACGTTTTCAAGGACATTCATGTGGGGCCATATGGCATAGGACTGGAAGACCATCCCCATCTCGCGCCTCTCGGGGGGAAGAAAAAGCTTATTTTGAACCGAGACGATACAGCGATCCTCCACGAAGACCTCTCCCCTATTGGGCCTCTCGAAGCCCGCGATCATTCTTAGCGTAGTGGTTTTGCCGCAGCCGCTGGGACCCAAAAGGGTGAGCACCTCTCCACGGTTAATCTCAAAGCTAACATCATCGACGGCGAGTAACTTACCGAATCGCTTAACCAATCCGTCCGCTTTTAGAAAGGGCTGCTTCATATCAAATGGCTGGATCTCTACTGAGAATGATTTAGATATTGACTATTTACATACAAATAATCTATATGTCAAGGAAAGAAATAGCCGTCCAATAAGAAAATTTGCCTCCTCGGAATCTATAAAGGAAGCCGTCCCGTTGGTGTTTCTTGCATCAAAAAACCTGATCGCTACAACGCATGGTTTTTAAAAAATCTTACCAGTGGATCTTTTACCGTTTCTTAGAGGGGATCTTTTTAGTCTTCTTAGGACTTCCCAGGCTCCTTCCGCCCGATATCTTTCGCCGCGTATCGATGCCATTGTTGAGCTTTCTTATTTCCTTCCTTGTTCCCAGAAGGCGCATCGTAAAAAACCTGGGAGCCGCGTTTGGCGAGGTCTACTCAGAGGCTTCGAAAAAAGGTTTGGCTAAGGGCGTCCAGGAGCACTTCGTCAGAAACCTGGTTGAATGCTTCCTTCAGGTGGCTCAACCAGATCACGTGCGCAAGACCGTGACGGTCCAGGGGATCGAGCATTTGGACGCTGCTTTGGCAAAAGGAAACGGCGTCATAGCCCTTGGGGCCCATATCGGGAATTTTGTCCTGGTGGGCGCTCGATTGGGCGTGGAGGGGTATCCATTTCATACTCTCTTTCGCATCCCATCGGATCCGAGAATAGGAACTATCATCTGCAACTATCTTCCTCCGCGCCTCCATCAGCGGGTCATTCCGTCCCGTCCCAGGCGGGCGGCCGTAAGGCAGATACTCAGCGCCTTAAAGAGAAACGAGATTGTTTTTATCCTGGGTGATAACCTGAAGAAGGGAAAGGTCCAGACCCTCTTCTTTGGACAGCGCGTCTTCTCCCCTAGGGGACCCGTAAGTTTGGCCCTGCGCTCTGGAGCGGCAGTCGTGCCATTGTATCTGATTAGGAATTACCAGGGAGGGATGGAGCTCATCATCGAGCCGGAAATCTGCCTGACGAGAAATGGACGACTATCCGAGGATATCACCCAGAATACGCGCCATATAGTTGGCTATTTGGAAAACCTGATACGACGATATCCCGACCAGTGGAATTGGCTCACGGTGAGGATGAGAAGCTATCAAAAAGAGATGGTGACCAGTTCCAATAGATAAGAACTCGCCGATCTTACCGGCGACCGATGCCCGGCATATCCAGCGGGACTCCTCTCTCCTTTAGCCCCGCCACATAATCCCGTCGGATCTCCGGATCTTCATCCTCATACTCGATCAGAGTGCCACCTTCCTTGACGCTGATGAAAACCCCTCCGTCCCGTTTTTGCGCTGCCAAATAAATACCCATCTTGTGTCTTTTGCTGCCGTAGCGCAACGCGAGTTGCCGCGCCTTCTCAGAGCCAAGGTTGAAATGTTGGTGAAACCATCCGCTCGGTGGACTGAAGGAGCTCCCGGGCTTCCAGTCTACCCTGACGACCTGATCCCCGTGCCCGTCCTGATAAGGATGGATGCCCAATTCGTTCGGCCACATGATCGTATAACCCTCGGATTTGAGAATCAGCAGAACCGCGCCGGAGCCGTGATAGTGCGCTTTGTGATATCTGCCCACCGGCCACTCCACGAGGTGCCCTACCAGACTATTTCCGGCTATCTCAAAACCGGTAAAACCCCCGCCGGCCGCTTTCCATTCATGCGCATCGATGGGGGCCGTGGCTACGTCGGCGATAAAGTTGGTGTCCCAATAATTCCCCCGCCCCACCATATAGCGCTTCTTACCGACAGCAAAATAATCTTCCTCTCCATCGTAGCGATCCCTAAACTGATAATCGCAGTTGAAGATAAAATCACTATTGTGGAACATGTCTATGATCAACGGGGCGTTGGTGACCGCCGCCAGCAATGCCCTCTGCCCGCCCCCGTTAATCAGTCGGTACCAACAGTTGAGAGGTGGAGCGAACAGGCTCCCCGGCCCCCATTCGAAAAAACGCTTGCCTTGCCCTGCCTGCCAGACCTCCGTGGAGCCCAGCCCTTCCAACACATAGATCACCTTCTCGTAGAGGTGTTTTTCCGGCTCCAGCGCTTTGCCGGGTGGGATCTCCACGATCTCCATCCCGGTGGCTCCCTCCATACCGCGAAGCTGCACAAAGGCGCCCCTCCCCCCCCGTCTGGGCCACGCCCCCAAAGCGATCTTGGCAACATCCACGCCGTATCCCTCTACGACAGGAACTCCCTCTTCCCGCATCCAGGCCTCATAGGAGGTTGCCTTGTTTTCCAGATCTTCAGCCATGATTGCTCAGTCCTTTCTATGCGGATCGTTGTTGTTCGGACCTCGCAGGAAAAACGCCATCAGGGATACATATACTCAATGGGCGGGGACTCGAAATCCGTCACCACTTTCCTCACTCCCGGAACGCCCTCAACGATGCGCAGGATTTCCTGTTCCAGCTCGGACTGGGCCAGAATCCCGGAGGCATGGACCTCCCCGCCCTCTACGCGAACATTAATAGTCAGATTACGCGTTTTCGGAGAGATGATAAGGGCAGCCTGCACGCGGGCAAGGATTGTCAGGTCTTGAAAGTCCCGCTCAGAGTCGGCAGTGGGCTGGTAGTCTGCTCGTCTTGCCGCCTCCACGACCAGGTGAGCGGCAGTCTCCAAACTCATTTGGGCGATATTGAGCACCATGTCGTAACGGCTTGGGTCCCGCCAGTCGGCGCCGAATATTGCCTGCAGCCGCCGATGCCGCGCCTTATCAACCTGCTCGATGTACTGTAGGGCGGCGGCCTCGTTGAGTCCCTTTCGGGAGCGCACCTGTTCGATCCGAAAAGCCATGGGCGCTGTCAGATGAACCTTCAATACATGACGTATCCCAGGAAAGAGCTCCTGGCCCGCGTGGCCGTGGTAGACCAGATTGCCCCCTTGAGCCACCTCGCACATAGCTGCCTGGAGAACGATCCGATAGAGTCGAAGGCTCTCCTGCCACCGCTCCCACCAGTGAGGGAGCGTCTCCAACACCTCGGTGAACTTCGCCTCCGGTATCCCGTAACGCGCGCTCGCTTCGACCAGCACCTCTCGGCTTACGCACCGGTAGCCTAATACCGACGCAACCCGTTCCGACAGGGCCTGTCCGCCGCTGAAAGCGC
>MGRY01000184.1:5095-5669 GCA_001799045.1 Deltaproteobacteria bacterium RIFCSPLOWO2_02_56_12
CTAAAAGCGCCCCGCGAGATAGTGATGATTGGCATAAAATGTTACCTCCTCCGTAAATGGTTTTAGAGGAAACATGCTCACAACAGGTACAACTATAGATCCTTCTAACACAGCCTTATCGCGCCGTCCATCCCCTATTTCTGGCTTCACCAAACCGGAACGCTCGCGCCTATTCTCGGCCAGACAACGGGCCCATTCCTGCCTACAAATCAAATTTGTTTGATTGCCCGCGCAGCCCCGGCAGCTCGAATCAGCAGGCTAGTCTTCTTTGAAAAAGGCGATCAGGGTATCTCCTTGACACTCAAACTAACCCCATGTTAGTTTGATCCCGACTAGTGCGAACCAAGATCAGCAACAGCAGGCAAAGCCCCGCACAAGCGCACTAACAGAGACTGCGCAGTTTTTACCGGCCATCAAGAAGAGGTCACCAAGTGCTTCTGCTGAATAATGAGGACGTAGAGCGACTGCTTACCATGGACGATTGCCTCGGCGTTATAGAAGAGGGTTATCGAGAACTCGCTGCTGGCCGGGCTGCGAATTTTCCCGAGGGAGGGCGCATGGATGTGCAGGCACC
>MGRY01000185.1 GCA_001799045.1 Deltaproteobacteria bacterium RIFCSPLOWO2_02_56_12
CAAGCATCTTGCTATTCTTCGATTTCAGCGATAAGGGCATCGGTGTCTGCCGCCTCCTCAACTGGCCGCTTCAGACCGATTGCCAATGCGGTGGCTGAGGTTGAGCCGTTAGCGTCTATTGACAAGCTCAATTAAAGTTCTATACTTCATTTCGCCGGACCGAATGCCCCCACAGTGAGGGGACGGGTATTGATCTAAAATTTAAAAAGGACCAAAAACATATTTGAAGTTTCTTTAACGGTCTGGCAGGAGGGACGGTTAAACCGTCCCTCTTTTTTTTCCGGCCTTCCTTCAGAGACATAACGCTTCACGGCGCCCCCTGGAAACCGATCAAAAACCCCGTCACCACAGCCAGGATAAAGTCTGGGCAAGGAGAGCGCCGATCAACATGCCGAGCAGCGGCTTGCCTGTCCATGAAGCAACGAGAACTGCGCCTGCCAGCGCCAGAGCACGATGCGGCGCGGCACCGGCCTCAAAGCGCGGACCGGCAAGGAAGAGGTTGGTCGAGATGATACTGGCAATCAGGGCATAGGACAGATAGCGGAGATAACGCTCAAAAGCTTCCGGGAAACTCCGTCCCGCGAGAAAGAGCTGCGGCAGCGCCCGGATCAGGTAGCTTACAAGCCCCATCCCCACGATTATCGTGGTCCGCGCTGGATCCATTGTTCTATCCCCCAACCTACAGTTCCGATTAAGAGGGCAGTGACAAGCCACCCCCATTCCGCGTTCAACAGCGCGCCGGGCACAGCCAAGAGGAAACTTGCCATGCCGATTAGTAGCGCGGTCTTCCTTTTCAACTCCACCGTAAGAATGCAGGCGAAGTAGCCCGGCAACATGAACTTTAGTCCTTCTTTGAAGCCCGGGCCCACATGCAGAGCAGCCCAGTACCCGAATCCCGTTCCCACCACCCACACGGAGAAGCAGGTCGCGGCCAACCCAAGGAAGTAGTGAAAGTTGCTTCTCCCCCACTCCTCTATCCCATCAGCCCGCGCTTGCTTCCTGGGTTCTTTCTGGCAATGGACGTAGGGGATGATGAAGGTGCTGATGCTTATGAGGTGGGAGGAAAAGAGCAGCGCGGCGCGCCTTACCCGACCAAAGTAGGGAGCGATGGCAGCGCTCATCACGAGAAAGCGCAGGTTGATCAGAAAAGTGATGAGGAGGATCTGCAGGGCCGGTTTTCCCGAAGCCAGGGGCTCAAGGGCGGCAAACTGAGCAGGCGCAGCAAAGACCAAAGCCGACATGAGAACGATCTCTCCCAGGTTGAGGCCATAGGCCTTGGCGGAAATCCCAAGAGCGAAGGATGTTGAGATGTAGGCAACCCAGATCGGGACGGCCGCCTTCACTCCTTCACGGAAGGGAGGAGAAATCATGTCGTTCCGCTGTTCCGCCCTCTCCTCTGCTTTTCTTGGCGAAGGAAAAAGATCATCAAAGTTAGCGCAAGATAAAGCGCTCCTATCCAGAGAAAGAGCTGTTGGTAGGCGCGGGTCAGTGCCTCACCGAGCAATGTGTGCCCCAGAAGCGACTGGGCCCTTTCTTCCAGAGCGCTGCCATAAAGCCCGGCCCGCAGAAGAAGACCTCCCAATTGAGAGACCGCCTCATAACGCTGTCCCTCTGCAAGGTGCGCCCCTTGAACTGGGCTCATAGACTCCAGGTTGACGAAGGTAAACCTCTCTAAGAGAAAACTCAAAATGGCTATGCCAAAGGCCTCTCCAAGACCTCGGGCCAAACCGATGATGCCGCTGCCCATGCGTGCCTTCCCCTCTGGCAACGCATTCAGGGCCACTGCGTTAAGGGGGGCGTTAAGACTCGATTGCCCGATACTCTTTACGCTCAAAAGGAAAAATATAAAGGCCATACTACTCCAAAGCGTTAACGTGGAAAGGCCGTAGAGAGTAAGGACAAGGATAACGAACCCAAACACCATCGGAACGCGTGGATTCAACCGATCAGAAAGGGTTCCCGCCAATGGTGAGACAATCCCGGTAATAACGGCCCCTGGGAGTAGAAAGATCCCCGCTTGTATCGGGCTGTAATTCAACCCTCTTTGCAAGAATAGAGAGACGAGAAAATTCGTGCCGCGAAAGCCGAATACCCGAAAAAAGATAATGAAGTTTGACAAGCTGAATGTGAGGCTGCGGAAATAACGGAGCTCCACAAATGGATTTTTTACCCTGAGCTCCACAGCCACAAAGAGAAAAAAAAGGATTAGAGACGCACCAAAAAGCGCGACAATGGGTCTGCTTCCCCACCCTTTTTCATGCCCCTGGCTCAGCGCTAGAAGCAGCGTCGTTACGGCACCAGTCATCGTAAGGAAGCCAAACAAATCAAAGGGATGGTGCCTCTCCTCGGTATGTTTTCGAGGAAACAAGAAAAATGTCGCTACAATGCTAAGCAAGCCCACAGGAATATTGATATAAAAAATAGCCCTCCAATGGACATGCTCTGTGAGATACCCACCCAAGATTGGACCAAAAAAAGGTCCTAAGGACCAGCCCGTCATAAATAGCCCCAGGGCCAAACCCCGTTCATGAGGAGGAAAGGCTTCATACATAATGGCCATAGCTACTCCAATTAACGGGCCGGCCCCCACCCCCTGAATGATCCGAAAGAAAATAAGAGAATCCGCGTTCCAGGACACAGAACAAAGAAAAGAACCTAAAGTAAACACGGCTGTGCTGAGGATAAATAGGTCGCGATCCCCCAGACGATCACCCAACCACCCCACGGAGGGAATGAGAACCGTACGTGTAATCATGAATCCAGTGAGGACCCATTGAATCTTATTGAGAGAAGCGCCCAGCGAGGACATGATGCTAGGTATCGCTATGTCAACCGCGGTAGCGGTAAGGGCAACCGATAATGTGCCGAGAAAAAGGGTAAGGGAGACCCACCACTTATGCACGTAAATGGAGGGCTCGGCAGATAAAGGGTATGGGTCCATCTTAGCGCGCATCCTTCTCGATCCACACGACCGCGAGCATGCCAATTTTTAGCAGACCATCGGAGTTTTCCACTGATATTTTTACCGCTAGACGCTGGGTTGATTTTATAAACTGTCCGGTAAGCTTCTGGGGAGAGAAGAGAGAAAACTCCGAGACGGTCGCCTCTCCGATCTCTGTAACTTTACCATTGAAATCTCGTCCAGGAAAGGAATCAACTCTGATAATCACCCTGCTTCCTGGCTTGACAAAACGGATCTCCGTCTCCTCCACATTGGCCTCTACCCAAAATCGGCTCGAGTCCACCACCATAAAAATCGGCTGGCCCCTCTGAACGACCTCACCCTGGCGCACGTTTTTCTTTGCTACCACTCCTCTAACCGGACTGGTGATCGTCATAAGCTGGAGCTTGCGGCGCAGATCTGCAAGGCTGGCCTCGGCTTGGCGCACCTCCGCCTCCCGGGCCTTAAGATCGGCCTCTTTGACAGCCACCTCTCTTCCCTTGATCCGAACCAGCTCCAGAGCCGCTTCTCCTTCTTTGATCTTTTCTTTAAGCGCAGATAAGCGCGCCTGCGCCTGGCGCATCACAGTTTCTGCATGGGCCAACTCCTGCGCTGAAATAAGCTCTCTTTCAAAGAGGGACCTGGTTCTACGCCAATCCTCTTGAACTTTTTCCGCTTGCGCCTGCGCATCCTCAAGGTTGTGGCGGTAACCTGCCAGCGCCGCCTCCGCCTGCGGCAGCTCACTCCTTTGCCTCTCTAGATGAAGACCAATCTCACTTGCTGTCTGCTGTAATCTGCTACGTGTGCGATCCAACTCAGCCTGGGCTTGTTGTATCTGGATTTGCACCTCACGGCTATCTAGCCTCCCCATGATCTCCCCTCGCGCGATGCTCTCTCCCTCGTCTTTGGCTAGCGCTTCTATCCTCCCCTGAATCTCCGTGCTGATGGATACAATTTCGGCTTTGATTCGGGCATCATCGGTCGAGACATACCCCATGGATCTCCACCACCAGGCCCCAAAAACCCCTCCTAGGAGAGCCACGGCCACACCAGAAGAGATCCATGCCCATCTACGATAGCTTTTCTTATTCTGCGCCATTGCAGTGGATTGAGAGGTCCCAGCTATGGAGCCGGCAGGCCGTTTCAAGTCTCCCATCTACAGGACTCGGCAAAACCTATCGGAGTATAACGGAACGGGGAAGTATCTGACATGTCCGACAGGTCAAATATTGAGCTTTACAGATATGGCATCGACCCGGCCTTAGCTCAGGACGATTATGCCGGCCGCTGCCCGAGTTCCCCTTTTTCCCTGAGGGTTAGAAGCTCCTTAGCCTGCATCGGGAAAAGGACACCCAGGAGAATGTCTTCTTCGCTTTTTGCCAATGGCCCAAGCTCCTTAACCGCCTTATCCCAGTCTCCCGCGTCGGCAAGCTCCCCCGACCTCAGCGAATAGTCGGGCTCCTTGTCCTTCATGATCTTCTTTATCAGTTCCTTGCTTACAGGGCCGGGCGGCCGGCCGTACTTGCCCTTGACGTAATCAGTAGTCTCCTTGGTCACTATTTTGTATCTCTCTCCCGCCAGGACATTCAGCACTGCCTGGACTCCCACGATCTGGCTGGTGGGGGTAAGGAGCGGTGGATGGCCCATGTCCCGCTCCACACTGGGGGTCTCTTTCAGGACCGCCTCCATCAGGTCCATCCGGCCTGCCTCCTTCAACTGGGCCACCATGTTGGAAATCATTCCACCAGGGATCTTGTGAATGAAGACCTCACCGCTAACACCGGTATACCCTGTTTCGTATTTTTCGTATTTTTCCTTGATCTGCCGCGTGATCTGAGCGGGCTCCTCCAGGAGCTTCAGGTCTATACCGGTATCAAAAGGTGTATTTTTCAAAGACGCCACCATGGTTTCGGTAGCAGGATGCGCTGAGCCGAATGACAGCGGCGACATCACCGTATCGATCATGTCCACCCCCGCCAGGATGGCCATCAGGTGGGACATGCTGGAGGTCCCACCCATGTCGTGACAGTGGAGCAGCACCGGAAGTTTACCCTTGGCCCGGTCTTTGATCCCCTTAATGATCATATAGCTATTAAAGGGAGTCAGGATCCCCGTGGCATCCTTCAGGGATAACCAATCCGCCCCTATCTCTATCAGTTGTTCTGCATATTCCATCCACTTTTCCAGTGTATGGACGGGACTTACCGTGTAGTTCACCTCCACATGAGCTTCCCCGCCAAACTCCTTTACAGCCTTTGTCGCCACCTCTATGTTTCTAAAGTCGTTGGTAGCCTCAAATATCCGGAAAACGTTCATCCCGTTGGCGATGGCTTTCTCGACGAACTTATAAACGATTTTGTCCGTGTAAGGTCTGTAAGCCAGTATATGTTGTCCCCGGAGCAGCATCTGCAGCTTGGTATTGGGCATAACCGCTTTTATCCTTCTCAGCCGCTCCCAGGGATCTTCCTTGAGATACCTCATACAGACATCGAAGGTGGCGCCGCCCCAAACCTCCACGGCATAGAAGCCACACCTATCCAAGGAGGCACACATGGGAAGGAGGTCATCGGTAGTGACCCGTGTCGCCAGTTTGCATTGCTGCCCGTCCCGCGGGGTCAGGTCGGTAATCTTCACCCTTCTACTCCCCACAGGCTCCTTAAGCAGCGTCTTAATATCCTCAGCAAGCTGGTCTAAAATCTCTTGCGAGCGCATAGAACATCTCCTTTCTCACATAGTCTGAAATCTCGGAAGGTCCTGCACCATTTCGCTTAACCGAGTAAGCGAAAAATAGCAATCCGTACTTTAAACTGCCCTTTTGAGAGTTGAATTTACCCCCCGCTTATGCAAACCTGATTTTGCCTATGACAGAGCAAACAAAAGGGCTGCTGCGCGAACTCCCATCAGTGGACCGCCTGCTCAATCACCCTAAAAGCCAGCCGCTGCTGGCCCACTTCAGCCGCGACTACGTGACGCAGAAATGTCGTGAGACTTTGGAGGAGCTGCGGCGGGCCATTCAGAACGGTAAGGCTGTGCCGCTCGGGGAGCTGCGGGAAGAGTCCATTCTAAAACAGGTCGAAGGGCGCATGGGCTCGGAGGGCGCGCCTCAACTAACCCGCGTCATCAACGCTACCGGCACTATCCTCCACACCAATCTGGGGCGCGCGCTTCTCCCTCAGGCGGCAATCGAGGCGGTCTGCCGCGTTGGCAGCAGCCCGGTTAATCTCGAATACGACCTCGCCGAGGGGAAACGAGGGAAAAGAGAGGAGGCGATAGAGAAACTACTCGTAGAGCTGACCGGGGCCGAGGCGGCTACCGTGGTTAACAACAACGCCGCCGCAGTTCTCCTGGGATTGAATACCCTGGCGGACAAAAAAGAGGTTATTGTCTCGCGCGGCGAGTTGATCGAGATCGGCGGCTCTTTCCGCATACCGGAGATCATGGCCAAGAGTGGAGCGATCCTCAAAGAAGTCGGCAGTACCAACCGCACTCATCCCGAAGACTACGAGAAGGCCGTCGGCAAGAAAACCTCTCTCCTGCTCAAAGTGCACACGAGCAATTACAGGATCGTGGGTTTCTCTTCGGAGGTGGATCTCGCCCAGCTTGTTGTTATCGGGGAAAAACACAAAATCCCCGTGATGGAGGATTTAGGAAGCGGCGCTCTTATCGACCTCAGTCAATACGGGCTACCCAAGGAACCTGTGGTGGCTGAGCGGATACGCGCGGGGGCGGATATCGTCACCTTCAGCGGCGACAAGATCCTGGGCGGGCCGCAGGCCGGCCTGGTGGTAGGCAAGAAGGTCTGGGTCAGCCGGATGAATAGGAATCCTCTTCAAAGGGCCTTGCGCTGCGGCAAGCTCACCCTGGGGGCCTTGGAAGCAACCCTTAGAATCTATCAGCAATCGCTCAACCTCGTCGAGGATATTCCGACCCTCAAGGCCTTTACTCGCCCCCTAAAGGAGATCGAGGAGATGGGTCAACGTCTTCTTCCCGCGCTCGAAAAGAAGCTCGGGGAAGGTTTTCGCCTGAGCCTGGAGGACTCGACCTCTCAGATCGGCAGCGGCGCCCTCCCGACGGAAGAAATTCCGACCAAGGTCATTGCCGTCCGGCACGACGGCATCGGGGCGGAGCGGATTGCCCAAAAGTTCCGCCACGCCAATCCCCCGATTCTTGGACGGATTAAAGACAACCGCTTTCTTCTCGACTTAAGGACCATTTTCGACCCTGAAGATTTGATCCCGAATTTCGCGGAGGGCTAGCTTTCAGCCTTGAGATTTGGAATCTGAGATCTGAAATTTGAGATTGAAGATATGCCTTACATCATCGGCACTGCGGGACATATCGACCACGGCAAAACGAGCCTCATCAAAGCTCTGACCGGAGAGGATACCGACCGACTGAAGGAAGAAAAAGAGCGCGGGATCTCCATCGACCTGGGCTTTGCCCACTTTGACCTTCCGGACGGGAGCCAGGCAGGCATCGTCGATGTCCCGGGACATGAGCGGTTTATCCGCAACATGCTCGCCGGCGCCCACGGCATCGATCTCGTCCTCTTCACAGTAGCGGCCGATGACGGGGTGATGCCCCAGACTGAAGAGCACTTCGATATCGTCCATCTGCTCGGCGTGAAACTCGCCATCTTCCTCATCACCAAGGCAGATCTGGTTCCCGCCTCAAGGCTCCGTGAGGTCGAAGAGGAAATCAGGATTCTGGCCGTGGGGACCGCTCTGGAAGAGGCCCCGATCATTCCGTTCTCGGCGGTGACCGGCCAGGGGTTGCCGGAGCTGCGCGCCCGGATCTCGCAGATGCTCCAGAACTGCAACAAGCCGCATCCAAGCGGTTACTTTCGCCTTCCGGTGGATCGCGCGTTTGTCCTGCAGGGCCACGGGGTCGTCATCACGGGAACCGCGCTAAGCGGAGATGTCAGGATCGGCGATCACATTCGCTGTCTCCCCGGCGACCAGACGTTCCGGGTGCGCAGCCTCCAGGTTCACAACCGATCCGTCGAGGCGGCCGGCTGGGGGCAGCGCATCGCTCTAAACTTGAGCGGTCTTGAGAAGGCCTCCATCACCCGCGGACATGCCATCTGCCACGAAAAGTTGACTCTGGTCTCCGACCGGTTCGACGCTTTTTTGGAGGTGCGGCCCGCCGCCGCCAAAGGGATTAAAAACCACCAGCGCCTTCGGGTCCATGTGGGCACGGCGGAGCGATTGGTCAAATTGATCCTTTTGGGTTCCAAAGAGCATGTAGAGCCCAAAGGCTCCGCCTACTGCCAGATCGTTCTTGCAGAACCCGTGATGGCGCTGCGCGGAGATCGGTTTATCGTCAGGGACGAGACAGCGCAGCGGACACTGGGCGGCGGCATCGTCATTCATCCCTGGGCCCGGAAACATAAAAGGGGCGAGCCGGAACTCGAGGCACGCCTGCATGCTCTCCACACGGGAGATGTCCCTACCCTCGTGGAAGGGTTCATCAACGAGAGCGACGACTTCGCCCTGCCCATCGGCCCCTTCCATCAGTTCCTCAACCTGAGGGAGGAAGAGGTCCGCGATCAAATGGATCGGATAAAGACGATCCGCTCCCTCAGCGCGGAAGCGGAAAAGCTCTACACGACGGAAAAGAAATGGCAGGGCCTTAAGGACAGCAGCCTCAAGGCGCTAAAGGATTTCCATCTCCTCCATCCCCTCGCGCCGGGAATGGACATGGAAGAGCTGAGGGCCAAAGCCCTCTATGCCGTTCCGTCCCGGCTGTTTCGCGATTTTTTAGAGATTCTCGCCGGCGACAAACTGGTGGTCCGGGAAGGAAACCTCCTGAGGCTTCCGCAACACCGCGTTCATCTCAAGGGCGAAGAAAAAGGCCTCATGGAAAAAATCAAAAAGCATCTGGGAGAAAATCCTCTTGCCCCTCCCGACTTAAAGCAGATAGAAAAAGATCTGGGCGCCGGGCGGGCAAAGCTCAACGAAGTCCTTCGGGTGATGGAAAGAGACGGCGCTATCATACGGGTGGCATCGGATCTTTACTTTCTCTCGGACTGCGTTGACAAAGTGAAGGGCGTTTTATATAAATACTTGGCTAATAACACCGAGATTACCGCGGCTACCTTCCGCGACCTTTTAGGTTCCAGCCGCAAGTATACGATTGCCCTCCTTGAACATTTCGATCGTGAAGGACTCACGGTTAGAATCGGAGATGCGAGGCGGCTGAAATCTCCCGTGCCCGCGGGAAGGCAGAGAGTCCCGTGATAATTGCCTTTGGCTCAAAATGCAAAGCGCAAATTGGAAAATGCAAATTTGACTTTTACATTTTGCAATTTTCATTTTGAATTGGAGAACAGATGAGACTCATCCGAAGACGCAAAACAATCCGTTTGACGCGGCAGGTAAAGGCCGCCGGCTGAGCTGCCAAGCTCGGCCCGGCCGACCTCGTGCAAGTTTTGCACAGCCTGCCAAAGTTCGAGAACCCCGATTTGATCGTCGGAGTGGAAACCTCCGACGACGCCGGAGTGTTTCGCCTGCGGCCTGATCTCGCTATCGTCAATACCGTCGATTTTTTTACCCCGATCGTGGACGATCCCTATGTCTTCGGGCAGATCGCCGCGACCAACGCCCTGAGCGACATCTACGCCATGGGAGCGGAGCCGAGAACCGCCATGAACATCGTCTGTTTCCCGAAGGGAAAAATGGATATCCGGGTTCTGGGCGAAGTCCTCAAGGGCGGAGCGGAAAAGGTACAGGAGGCGGGGGCGGTCGTGGTCGGCGGCCACAGCATCATCGATGAGGAAATTAAATATGGAATGGCCATTACCGGAGTCATTCATCCCGACAAGGTCATCCGCAATGTCGGCGTTCAGGAAGGGGACGCACTCATCCTGACGAAACCGCTGGGGACAGGCATCATCAGCACGGCGCTCAAAAAGGGAAAGGCCTCGAAGGAGAGCGTGCAGGCGTCGGTCGCTTCCATGATCACGCTCAACGACACCGCCTCCAAAATCATGCGCAACTACCCTGTGCATGCCTGCTCGGACATCACGGGATACGGTTTATTGGGCCATGCCCTGGAGATGGCGAGCGGCAGCAGCGTCACCTTGATTCTGGAATCCGCCAAGCTCCCCATCCTTCACCGGGCGCCGCGCCTGGCGGAAAAAGGATATCTCACCGGCGGATGCAAGAGAAACCGCGACTATCTCAAGGATAAGATCACTGTCGATAAATCGATACGTGAAGGGCTGGTTGAGGTGGCCTTTGACCCGCAAACTTCCGGCGGCCTCCTGATCGCCGTGGCGCAAAAATATGCCGCCAAGCTGGTAGACGAGCTGCAAGCGAACGGCGTCAAGGCAGCTACCGCTGTCGGCTACGCCACCTCTCTCCAAAAAGCCTGGGTGAGACTCGTCTGAGGCCGTGTTCGTGATCGCGACTCGTGCTCGTAAGAAAGCACGATTGTTAGGCCGCGCTTCGGCCAGACGAGCACGACCACGAGCGACGAGCACGGCTTTTGTGGAGAAGGAAGGTGCCCGGTGGTGCCGCTGGTCTTCAAAACCAGTCTGGGGATCGTAAGGTCCCCGGAGGGTTCGACTCCCTCCCTTCTCCGCCAAAGATCTGCCGATCCTTTTCTAATCTTTCCCTCTTATTATTCGGAGACGGGCCTGTCTGGCGCAGTGGCGGATATAAGCGACCTCGATCAAATCTTCCGAGATGATCCGGTAAACGATCCGGTAGCTATTCCTGGCGGCCAAGAGGGCTCGGTAGCCCTGAAAGGCATCGAACATAGCCGGACCTATCTCAGGAAAATCGCAAAGGAGATCGAGTTTGGCGATGATCTGATCCTGGATCGCAGAGGGAAGGGCCTCCAGCTCTTTCTGAGCCCGCGGCAGGAGTTTAACCTTTCTTGGCACGCTTTGCCCTTTTGGCTTTGAACTCCTCTAGCCCAATACCCTTCCCGGCCTTGGAGTCTCGCTCAGCCTCAGCAAGCCTTTCTCTCCAGTCCGGCTGGCTCATCTCCTCCAGGGTAGCTATCATTCCCTCGTAGTCTTCATAGTTCACCAAAAGGGCGGCAGGCCTGCCTCTCTGGGTAATCACCACAGGGTCGCGCGTCTGCTTGACGCTCTCGACTATCTTCTTTGCCCGCGTCTGCAGGTCCGAAATAGGGACGATTTTCTCCATTCCATTCCTCCAAATCTTAAACTAATAACCAAATATATATCTGGAACTATATGCAAGTCAAGACGCAGAACCCTGCCAAACTACATAAAGTAATGTGTCCCTA
The DNA here is from genome assembly GCA_001799045.1 of Deltaproteobacteria bacterium RIFCSPLOWO2_02_56_12. GTDB lineage: Bacteria > Desulfobacterota > Binatia > UBA9968 > UBA9968 > UBA9968. The sequence goes on from MGRY01000185.1 coordinate 11,201, forward strand.
GATTCGGGCTTAGGATTTTGCTTTGGTCTCTTCCAAGGCGAGAAAGATCTTCTCGGCCTTGATGGGAAGGTCCCTGATGCGCACCCCGACGGCATCGAAAACCGCGTTGGCGATCGCCGGCGCGACGGGAATCAGCGCGCTTTCGCCGATCCCCTTGGCGCCAAACGGCCCGTTACGGTCGGGAACTTCGACGCAAATCGGATCGATCACTGGTGGCATATCGCCGAACGACGGTAGAACGTAATCAACAAGGTTGGGATTAATCAGCTGGCCGTTGTCGTAAGCGATTTCTTCGAACATCGCCTGGCCGATGCCGGTGATCGCCGCGCCGGCGAGTTGCTGGCGGCAACCGAGCGGGTTGAGCGCCTTGCCGACATCGACGGCGGTGGCATACTTGATGAGCTTGAACTTGCCGGTATCGACATCCACTTCCACTTCGGCGGCGCCGGCAGCAAAGAACCAAAACGCCGACGTGCTCTTCTCGCCGAATTCGTTTTTCGTGGAAGTCTTGACCTGCCCCTCACCGACCAGCGTGCCCCCCTGCATGCCGAAGCGCTTGAACATCACCTCCGCGTAGTCGAGCTGCGTTTCGGGCAGACGTATCTTGCCGTCGGCGAAGGTCACTTTGTCTTCCGGCACGCCGTATTCCTTCACGACAATCTGCTTGAGTTGGCGCATGATATCCTGCGCCGCGAGCTGCACCGCTTTGCCCATATGAAAAGTCGAGCGGCTCGATGAAGTCGTGAGATCGTACGGCACGACATCGGTGTCGACGCCAAGAACTTGGATCGTTTGGATCGGAAGTCCGAGCTCCTTGCCGGCGATTTGCGCCAAGACCGTCTCCGAGCCCTGCCCCATCTCGACCGTGCCGGTATATATGGACAGGCTCGCGTCTTCGTTGAGCTTCACCACGGCGCATGAAATCGACGGCGTGATCGTCGCCTTGATCATGCACGCGAGTCCTTTTCCCCTTCTGATGTTGGTTTCTTTTTTCCCTTCGACCTTTTTTCCCCACCCGATCGATTTGGCCACTTCGTCCAAACATTCCTTAAGCCCAACGGCGCGCAGCGTCTCTTCGGTGACGAACTTATCGCCTTCGTCGTAACCGTTCTGCTTGCGTAGCTCAAGCGGATCGATCTTCAGCGCCGTGGCGATGATGTCCATTTGCGACTCCACGGCCCACGCCGATTGCGACACACCGAAGCCGCGGAACGCGCCGGCCGGCGGCTTGTTGGTGTAAACCGAATAGGAATCGATTTTAAGATTGGGAATTTTATACGGGCCCGCGGCGGTATAGCCGGATTTCTTCGCCACCCGCGGTCCGATCTCGGCGTAGGCACCGGTGTCGAGATGGATCTCGCACTCGCGCGCCACCAGCGTGCCGTCTTTCTTGACGCCGGTCTTCATGCGGATGACCGCGGCGTGCTTGGTGATCGTGTAGAAAACTTCCTCGCGCGTGAGCACCACGCGCACTGGCCGTCCCGCTTTCTGCGCCAATGCCACGGTGATCGG
>MGRY01000186.1:0-1289 GCA_001799045.1 Deltaproteobacteria bacterium RIFCSPLOWO2_02_56_12
AGGGCGCAAACGACTCCCGGAACTTTCAGCGCTTCCGCGACATCGATGGAAACGATTCTCGCATGAGCATGGATGCTGCGCAGGATGGCCGCGTGCAGCATCTTCGGCAGGCTGATGTTGGGCAAGTAAAGGCCGCGGCCCGTGACAAACCGCCGGTCCTCGCGCGGATGAATCGCTTGACCTTTCCACTGCGCGCCTGTCATGGTTTTTCCGAAATCCGGCTTTTTTCCGCCGCCGCGCTCACGGCGCGAACGATATTGACGTATCCGGTGCACATGCAGAGATTTCCCGATAGCGCTTCGCGGATCTGCATCTCAGTCGGATGAGGGCAGCGCTGCAGGAGGTCCACCGCCGCCAGCACCATCCCCGGAGTGCAGAAACCGCACTGCAGGGCGTGGTGATCGAGAAAGGCCTGTTGAATCGGATGGAGCTTTTCTCCTTTTGCCAGACCTTCGATGGTGGTGATTTTGGCGTCATGGGCCTGAACCGCCAGAAAGATGCAAGAGCGAACGACGGCCCCATCCAAAAGCACGGAGCAGGCGCCGCACACGCCATGCTCGCAACCCAGGTTCACCCCGGTAAAGCCGAGCTCCTCTCTGAGAAAGTCAGCCAGGGTTTTGCGCGGCTCCACCTCGCCTTCAAAACGGTGTCCGTTGACCTCGAGGGAAACCTTCACCAACTCCGGCACTTTCATCTTTTCCTCCATCGCTCCATGGCGGATTCCAGCCCGCGCCGCACCAGGACTCCGGTCAGGTGGCTGAGGTAATCCGAGTTTTCTCCGCCGGCGATGCCGGGTTGAATCTCAGTTTCAGCGAGATGCTCGGCCCGTCTTAGAATATCCGCGAGAGAACTCGCCTGAGAGCTGAGAGAGATTTCATCCTCGATCAACTTCTCCACGCTCTCGATTCGAAGGGGTCTCTCCACGCTGCCGCCGACAACGATACGGGCGGATGTACAACGGTTACTAGAGCCTTCGGTAAAAAGGAGAACGCTCGCTTCCGACAGCGCAAAGTCACCATGCCGGCGGGCGAATTCCAAAAAGCTCCAGCCTGCGGTGCGTCTGTCCAGGGGAATTCGCACCTCCTTGAGAATCTCTTGATGCGCCAATGCGGTGGCATAAAAGCCGGTGAAGAAGTCCTCGGCACGAATCACTCTCTCTCCATCGGGACCCGCCGCAACCAGGTGGGCATCCAATGCGGTGAGCACGCAGGGCAGCTCCGCGGCGGGATCGGCATGGGCCAGGCTGCCGCCCAAGGTGCCCCTATTGCGGATGGCCGGGTGGCCGATTT
>MGRY01000186.1:1301-1555 GCA_001799045.1 Deltaproteobacteria bacterium RIFCSPLOWO2_02_56_12
CGACAAGTATCGGAAGCTCTTCGGCCAGGACGGCCGAAAATTCCATTTCTCTGTGGCGGGTCAGCGCGCCAATGGCGATCTCGGTGCCTTCACTGCGGATGTAGGAGAGGCCCGGGATCGCGTTTAAATCGACAAGCGCCTCCGGCCGCGCCAATCTTAAATTCAGCAAGGGGATCAAACTCTGCCCTCCCGCCAGAAGTTTTCCGTCGGCGGCGGCGCCGCTCAGAAGATCCAAAGCCTCCTGCAAGGAGCCA
>MGRY01000186.1:1574-1944 GCA_001799045.1 Deltaproteobacteria bacterium RIFCSPLOWO2_02_56_12
GGGCGGGCTTCATGTAGGGTGCTTAATCCTTCGGTCGGGGCCTGCAGCAACCTCTACGCCCCTGCGTCCACGGCCTTCAGCCTCGCCCCCTTCGGAACCGTTGATCCAAGTCATGTAACATCAGCAAAAACGTTTGTATTAGCCTCCGGATTTGATGTGAAATAAACGCAGGGCGTTGCCGCTGAGAATCTGATCTTTCTCCACGGCGGAAATTTCCGCATCCAAGACGATGCGGGTCGGATGGGGATCTCCGATCCCGAAAGGGCAGTCGCTTCCCAGCAAAACGTGATCCGCTCCGGCTTCAGAAATCAAAAACTCCAGGATTTTTGGCTCGAAGAGAATAGTGTCGTAGTAAAACCAGGCAAGGGCT
>MGRY01000186.1:2015-11124 GCA_001799045.1 Deltaproteobacteria bacterium RIFCSPLOWO2_02_56_12
CTGATAGGGGAAAAAGCCGCCGCCATGACAGAGGACAATTTTCAGGTCGGGAAATTGATCGATCACCCCGCCGCAATAGAGCGAAGCCGCTGCCAGAGTCGTCTCGGCAGTCAAGCCCACGATATGGGTGAGGAAGTAGGAGCCTAGACGCTCGACGCCGAGCGGGAAAAAGGGATGGATAATGATCGGCGTCTTAAGCTTCTCCGCCATGCGCCAAAAAGGGTGAAGCAAGGGATCATCGAGATTCTTGCCGTTCACGTGAGTTCCGATAGTCACGCCCGGCAAGCCGCATTCTTGCACCGCGAATTCGAGTTCTTCAGCCGCCCTCTCCCCGGACTGCAAAGGGACGGTGGCGATTCCCGTGAAACGGCGCTCCGGCTTTTGCTGCTTCAACTCCTCCGCCATACAGCGGTTGAGCAGCCGGCTCCAGCGGCAGCCCTGTTCCACCGGCAGGTTGTAACCGACGATATCGAGCCAGGTCGATAAAACTTGGTGGCGGAGATTTTGTTCCTTGAGTTTGTTTTCACGGTCGTCCAAGTCCAGAAGCTCCTTGATGATAGGACGGCCGGGGGCGGTTCCTTGACCGAGCCTGAGCTGGGGCCCTTCAGCGCCCTCTGCCGCGATCTCGACACCGCAGCCCGATCCCTCTTGCCTGACCCGCTGCATGACACTGGAAGGGATATGATGCGCATGGATGTCAATGGCCATTCTGTCGCCTCCCTCTTCGCGATAGTTTGAGATTTCCGGCCTTCATCAGAAACCGTGGCGTCCCAGAAATGATTCCACCACCTGAGCAAAACCGTCGTACTCCGTCATGGGGAAATGGCCCACTCCGGGTAAGACCACGAATTCTGCTCCGGGTATGGCCTTGCGGGTTTGCTCGACGGCATCCTGGCTGATCCCCGAATCGTCCGCTCCCCGGACTAATACAGTCGGGACGGCGATGCGCGATGCCATCGAAGTCAGGTCGTGGCGGTTCCAGGCCAGAAGATCATGGATCATAATTTTCGGATCCCCTCTCCTTCTCAACCACTGGATTTCTCGGACTCTCTCCGCAGGGGCCCCTCGTCCGCACAAGGCCGCCGTGCGGTAATAGGTGAACTCATGAAAACCGGGAATCCCCGCGTCTTCGCGGCCCCGTTCCAGGAAATCCTCCGGAAACGTTTGGTTGCGCATCCCCGCCTCACAGCAGACGATAGCGGCCCAATCTTGCGGATGGTGCGCTCCCATGTCAAGGACAATATCCCCGCCGATGGAACAACCCGCCAAAACCGGCCGGGATAGATTCAAAGCTTGCACCAGCTGGCACAAGATTTCCCCGTACTCATGGATGGACTCGATGGGCTTCCATTGGCGGAGGAGCGATTTCCCGTGTCCCGGAAGATCGGGCGCCAGCACCCGGTAGCCCAAGCGCCCGAAATAGGGCAGAAAAAAACGCCATTCAAGGCTGCTCATGCCGGCCGTATGAACGCACAGAATAGCGCCGCGACCGCCCGACCCGATTTCATCCAGATAGATACGATGACCATCAACGGTCAGGTATCTTCCATGAATCTCAAGGGCTTTGTCTGAGGGACGATCCGGACCGCTCATCTTATATCTTTCCCTGTCTTGGGCTCCCGAAACAGAGCGCGCATGCCATCGACAAGCGCAACGACCGTCTTCGTGAGTCTCATGAACTCCAGCAGGTTCCCCTCTACCAGGATTTTTTTGCTTCCCGTGTAGGAAAGGATCTCATTGCGATCTTCTTGAAGCAGGGCGCGCCAGCTCTCTTCGGAGGCTTTCAATGCAAAGGTGAAACCGAAAGGGGTTGGGTGGGGTTTATGGTCGATGACTCGTCCGTCATAAATCTTAAGCCAGAGGATCTCATCTCCCATCCCCAAGAGGACCGAGCCGTCAAACCATCGAGCGGCGCCTTGAAAGTCGGATGAGCCGTCGAGCCATTCCCTGAGGCGGTTTTCCCATCCCGGACTAAAAAGCGAACCCATCCTGCTGGCCTCGTCTAGGCTTTAGGGTGCCCCTCCCTATGATGAGCACACCGCGCACCTTTGTGATTACCTAGAATCGGACAAAACCGCAAACGTTTTTTGAAAAGAGGTGTTTGGAAGGGGTTGCGGAAGGCTATCCTTTCGGCCAAGGGCGGATCTCCGAGTCTGCGCGAAGTTTTTTTGGATTGTAAACCTCTTGGTGGACGAAGTCGGAAGTTTTTCTTCTCGGCTTGGCCTTGGGCCAGCTCTGCGCATGGCCGATAGGAACGATCCAGAGAAGGCGAAGGGGCTGGGGTACTTGAAAGAGCTCTCTCAGTTCCGGCTCTACCTCCTGGCGCACGGAGACCCAAACCGTTCCCAAACCCATGCTCGCCGCCATCAGCATCATGTGCTCCACCGCATTGGCAACGCTCGCGTGAAATAGTTTCTCCCGGTCTCCCGGCTGCCTGGTAGTGAGATAGACCTGCATGGTCCGGGGATCACCGCAGACTAAAACCAAAGCGCTCACGTCTCCCACGTAATCTTTTTTGAGCCCTTTATAGTGGACCGGGTCCTCCTTCTTGCGCTGCTTCCACTCGTTGTCGTAGATCTGCCGCACCCGCCTCATCTTTGCCCGGTCGCGGGTCACGACCAGCTCCCACGGCTGGGTATTCGCGCCAGAGGGGGCCCAGCGCGCCGCCTCTAAAATCATCTCCAACTGTTTGTCGGTAACTTTTCCGCTCTTGTAGACCCTGACGCTGCGCCGCCTGCGTATGATGTTTGATAGTTTCTCGCTCTCCATGGAAAGATCTCCGTGGAAAATTATTTAAGGCAAAAAAAGAGACTCCTTGGGGGGAGCCTCTTTTTAATCAGCGAAACCAATAGACGAACTCTAGGCCCCGTCTTCCGGCCGGAGAGGAATGACGCCGGGAAGGATCCACTTCTCCCACATCTCGTCGGTCTTCTTCTGGAAGTAGTCGGTGTCCTCATCGGTGAAATGGGCGAAGCGGCCCTGTCTCAGGAGATAATCGCGCACCGGTTTCCTCTTGAGTCTGCCTTCCACTATCTTTTTGGTCTTGCCGTAGAACTTAAGCTTCATATCCTCGACTTCGTACAGCGGGAAGATGCCGGCTTCAATCGCCAACTCCCCCAGCTCATGGGAGTACATCGGATCATAATCCCAGCCCTTTGGGCAGGGATCGAAGGAATGGATGAAGGTGGGGCCGCCGATAGAGAGTGCCTTTCTGACCTTGTTCATCATGTCCAGCGCGTAGGAGGCGCAGACCGTTGCCACGTAGCGGCACCCCGGGTGGCCTGCGGCCAACATGCCGGCCACGTTCTTTTTCCACCGCGTATGCATAATCCTGTACTTCTTACCCGGAGGGCTGAAGGTCGTGTTGGCCCCCCAAGGCGATGCGCCGGAGACCTGGATGTCGGTGTTGGCATAAGACTCGTTGTCGTAGCAGAGGATCAGGAGGTTATACTGGGGATGCATCAGAGTGGCGGAAATTGCCGAGAGCCCCATGTCAACTCCGCCCCCGTCGCCGCAGAAGGCGATGACGTTGATCGGTTCCTTCTTCATCTTACCCTTGCGCATGAGCACCTTTAAACCAGCCGCTGTGCCGAGTGCGGCCGATCCCGAAGAGCCCAACTGGGTATGCATCCAGGGGACCACCCACGGTGTGGTATAATAGGTGGTATTAGCCACGTACATGCAGCCCGTGCTGCCGAGGACGATGGTCCTGGGGCCGGAGGCCTTGACCATGAGCTTCATCACCAGCGCTGACTCGCACCCCTGGCAGGTGCGGTGCCCCGAGGTGAAGTATTCTTCTATGGTAACTTTCTTGACCCCCTTAAAGGCATCGAGCTTCTGTATCTCTAACGCATTTGCTTGTGCAGTCATAGTTTTTCTCCTATTCTCTTACGCCAATCCAGGCTACCTGTTTCTCTAATTTGCCGCTTTTCGCGGATTTCAAAAGTATCTCGCTCATTTCCGTAACCCCCTCGATGGTGACCTCGCGCCCGCCGAGACCGCAGATGAAGCCGTGGAGCAGCGGACGGTTGGGGAGATCGTAAAGGGCCGAGCGGATCTCCGTATAGAGGACGCCGCCGGAGTAGGGCGAGCCAAATGAATAGTCACGATCGATCACCCCTACGGCTTTAAATCTCTTCAGACTCTGCTGGATCTCCTCAGTCGGAAAGGGGCGGAACCATTTGAGCCGGACAAAGCCGACTTTCTTGCCCTGTTCTCTCAGTTTGCGCACCGTAACCTTGACCGGCATCGCCAAAGTCCCCTGTCCGACCAGCACGACGTCGGCATCATCGGTCATGTACTCTTCCAGGAAAGGAGAGTAGTTACGGCCAAAAATCCGGTTGAAGTCCTTGTAGGCCTCAGCGATGACCCCTCTGGCCCGCTTCATTGCCTCATCGTTCTGCTTGCGGATCTCGATCAGCCAGTCTTCGTTGACCTGAGGGGCAATCGTAATCGGGTTGTCCGGGTGGAGCAGCTTATTGCCGCGATTATATGGCTTAAGAAATTGATTGACCTTTTCTCTTGATGGGACTTTGACCAGATGCTGGGAGTGGGTGAGGAAGGCTCCATCCACGCTCACGGCGCACGGCAGAAAAACATGCGGGTCCTCCGCCACACGAAAGGCGATCAGGGCGTTGTCCATCGCTTCCTGGGCAGTCTCGACCCAGGTCAACATCCAGCCCAGATCACGAACAGCCAGGGCATCGTTGTGCTCGGTGCCGAAGGCGCCCGGGTCATCGAGCGCGCGGTTTCCGACCATGGCCACGACCGGCAGCCTCAGCCCCGCAGTCACCGCCAGGGCCTCAAAGGCATAGAACCAACCCACGCCGCTGGAACCGGCAAAGACGCGCGCCCCAACGGCCGAGGCGTGCTTGACGATCTCAAACTGAGAGTGCTCACTCTCCGCCACGATATACTCGGCGTCGAGGTCGCCGTCTGCGATCATCTTAGACACCATCTGCATGACGGTATCGTAAGGACGGATCGGATAAGCCGTCACTACATCGATGTCGGCCAGGCGGCAGGCGTGGGCAATCGCCTCGCAGCCGCTGATCAACATCTCCTGGTCATCGCTCTTTGAAGTCGGCGGCGCTTTTGCGGCGGCCGCTCCTGTTGCCTGTGCTGCCATAATGTTTCTCCTTCTAGACCGTTGAAAAAGGCCCATCTGCTTCGTTGCGCTCAATCGCCTCGCTCCAACGTACTGCTTGAGTACGCCTTCGCTCGTCGATTTGTCGCGCGCCTCGCATCTGGAACCTTTTTGACCGGTCTACAGCTCTATAGAAATATTTTAGTCGATTTGCTCGATTTTTTCCCCTTCATACTGGCCGCGGTGGTGGAAGCCGTGGGAGCGTTCGGGCCGATGCTCAATCTTTTTCGCCAGCCAGCCGGCATAGCCGTTCTTGTCTTTTGTCCACATCTCCCACTGGCTCTTGTTGTCTTCGAACTGGGTCTCGTTCACCATTGTAACGCACTTGTCCACGGGACAGACCGCCTCGCAGACCCCGCAGCCGCAGCACGCCTCCATGTTGGCGTCATAGTAGCCGTCGGGAGTTACATCAAAACAGGAATCCGGGCACTGGAGCCAGCAGAGGGTGCACTTGGTGCATTTGGCAAAGTCCACTACCGGGCGCATCGTGCGGGTGGTGAACTTCTTGAAATAGGGATTGCGCTCCGGCCGGTAGCCCCCGTCATAGCCTTCAAAGTGGCCTCCCAAAGGAATGGCCCGGACCACCAATCCCTCTTCCATACTCTTCCAGCCCGGCATGGTGAAGCTGAAGGGGATTTCCGGACTGCCTTCATCGGGCTTAACCTTTCTGATCTGCACCCTTTCGAAGGATTTTTCCGCCGAAGCGACTTTCAAATCGTCCTTCCACTCTTCGCGGATCGCCGCTTCGAGAGCGGGGGAGCCGAAGAGGTGCGGCGCCACGCGGGGAAGCGCGCCCAGCATCCTCATGTCCGTGTGGTCATTCTTGTAAACCCAAAGTCCCGAGAAGCTCGCCTTCCCTTTGATAATGGCGAGATTGTAGGCAACGTCCTTTTTATGGATATGAGGAATCAGCTCTTCGGCGCTCTTTGTGGAGGTCACAATCAGAGTGCCGTTTTCCTTGAGCAGCTTGTTGACCGGCTGGAGACCGTACCAGGCCCAGGACTCAACCCCTTTGCACAGGGCGTCGTCAACGGCGATGGTAACATCCACTTCCGTAGGCTCATACTTGGCGATGCTTCCCTGAAGCTCCTCGTCGTTGGCCGCCACAATGGCAAACTGTTTGGCCGGGATGCCGTTTCTTTCCGGCGAATCTCCGTAGCGGCCAAAGGCGATCCCCACCTTCCCCTCCTTTCTTGCCGCCAGAACGATGCCACGGGTGATATGCTTGGCCATGGTCCTCTGAAAAATTCCTCGATAGATAACCTCGACGGCTGTGGTGCTCATGAAGTTCTCCTCTCTTCTAACTGGGTTTCGCTGCTTCTGATGGGGATTTCCTTGTTTTTGTCAGAAAAAACGTTTTCTTCGACCTGCTCGATGTGGCGCAGCATCGCCAGCCGGCTCTTTTCCTTATCATGCTGCACTATGGCGGACAATATCCTGTAATGGGCCTCCAGCGACGCCTGGCTCCTGCCGGGGGTCTGGAGCGACTCCTCGCGGCTATGGCTCAGGATATCCATGAGGCCGGAGACGAGCTTCTCGAGCGCCTGGTTCTGCGTCGCCCGCCCGATAACGAAATGAAACTCCGCGTCCTCTTCCACCCCGGTAGCTCCCCGATCGACCTCTTCTTTTTGCTTCTCTAGAATCCCTTTCATTCGCTCGATATCTCTTTTTGTCGCCCTCTCGGCGGCCAGCGCGGCGATGCGGGGCTCGATGAGCTTTCTCATCTCGAAAATGTCGGCCAGGGCACTCTTCTCTTCGATCAAAAGGGTGGCCAGGGGAGCGACGAGCGATTCTATGGGGAGATCGGCGACGAAAGTGCCGGTCCCGGTCCGGCTCACGACCAACCCTTGTGTCTCGAGGGCACGCAGGGCCTCACGCACCGATGTCCGGCTCACTTTAAATGTCTCTGCCAGCTCCCTTTCCGAGGGCAGTTGATCGCTGGCCTTCAATTTGCCCTCCCGGATCAGGTCATGGATTTGGCTAACCACTTCCTGGTAGATACGTGTTTTCTTTATGACTTTAAGCATAAATGGGTCTAGCTGTCTGCTGGTCAGACCACTATCAATTTGAAGATACCTTGTCAAGAGGCGGTTGTGGTTGCTACCAGCCATTCCTATTATTTAGGTGAAAACTTCCGGACGAGTTTCTTGCCGTAATAGCGGACAGTGGAGAACAGTTGATGATCGAGGATGGAGGATTGCAAAGGCTATTTTCGATCATCCATCTTCCATCCTCATGGGCTTCTTGGCTTCACTTCCTCCGGCGGCTTTAGGTGGCGGAAAAGATAGTAGAACGCGCAGTCGTTGATGAGCTGCAGAGAGCCGCCGATCACCAGCGGAACGCTGAGAGAGAGACTTTGCATCATATAGGCTGAGATTGTCGGGCTGATGCCAAAGGGTACGACGCGCGCGAGGTTGGTAACCCCTGCCGCCGAGCCGCGCTCTTCCGATTTTACCATCGCCATCGTATAGGATTCTCGCAGGGGATTATCCATGTAGGCCACGAAGGAGCGAACGACCAGCATGATTCCTGCGGCGAAAAATGTCGGAGCGAAGGCTATGAGGATGTTCAGAACCGAGGCGATGGCGTGCGAAAAGACCATTGTCCTCACGACCCCGATGCGGCGCGCAATGACCGGCGCGGCCAGGAAGGAAAGTGCGGCAAAGAAATAAGATAAAAAAAACATAACCCCCAGGGATTTCAGTTCGACGCCGAAGCGCAGAAAGAACCAATAGGAGACCAACGGCCCGATCAGGCCGGCGCCCAAATTATCGACGATCCCCAGCAGCGACAGTTTGGTGACGAAGGCGCCGGATTGCTTGGAGATCATCCGCTTCATTACGGCGGGACGATGCTCCTCGCCTATCGCCTGGTAAACAAAGATCAGGGCGATAGCGAAGAGGGCGGTCAGGGCAAACAAAGGGCGGTATGAGGCAATCGGCTCCCATCCCCACTGCTCTTGGAGATGCTGCGGCACGCCGCTCGCCAGCGCGCCCAAGGAGCCCATGATCGAGCCGACAAAGGAGTTGATCGAGAAAATCAGGTTTCTGTTTTCCGGTTCGCACTTTTCAGCCAGGAGCGCCTGTTCCACCGGGTTGAAAGGACCGCCTCCTTGCCCACCGCCGGCGGACCCTCCGGCCCCCACGTTCGCAATGACGACCGCCAAAAGGATGAAGAAGAGGTGGCTGAAGAAGATATAAATGGTGTTGGAAAGGATCGTCAAGATCGCCAGGAGGATGAGAATTTTTTTTCGCCCGTAGCGGTCCGACAGGAGACCCCATACGGCGGTGAGCAATGCCCCGCTGATGTAGGCTACGGAAAAGACCATACCGATGATGACGGTAGAGAATCCCAGCTGGTTCAGATAGATAGCGAAGACGACGTTCAAGTAGGAGAAAGCAAAGGCCCTTACCCCGCGCGAAACCATGATAAGCTTCGCATCCCGATGTAAATGGTCCAGCATCATTATTTTTTCTGCGCCCGGTATCTCTCGCGTTCCAGATCCGGTGTAGAGGAGCGGATCAGATCTTCCAGCGGCAAAACGTGTGACGTCATGATGGAGCGCGATGGTGGAGGTTTTTACCGCGGCATCAGACCGAGCGACGTAAGGAAATCGACGACCAGGGCATCGAAGCCGGCCGGGTCCTCGATGCAGCAGGCGTGTCCCGTTTTGGGAAGGATTTTATGAATTGCCCCAGGTGTCAGTTCGGCTGTTTTGCGCCCGGCAGCCAGCGAGTTGTCGTATTCACCGTTGATGATCAGGGTGGGAACGCTTAACGAAGAAAGGCGCGCGGTCATGTCGGTGCCGCCGCGCGCGCGGAATATCTGCGCGATCGATTCCCCCGAGAGCCAGGGATCTCTCTCAACGAAGGTGTTGAGCAGATACCTTCCGAGTTTGGTTTTCGGAAACTCCGGGCTCACCAGCTCCTCCAGATGTTGGATATGGTATTTCTTGATGCCCAT
>MGRY01000187.1:0-11143 GCA_001799045.1 Deltaproteobacteria bacterium RIFCSPLOWO2_02_56_12
GGAGAGCTTGGCCAGCGCTCTTAGTAAAGCTGGTTTTGAGGTTGTTCAGGCAGGTGGCCGTGGGGATGCCATTCCTCTACTCGACGAAGACCAAATTGCCGCAGTTGTTACAGAGGTCAAACTTCCGGACGGCGACGGGGTCAGTATTCTCAGCCATGTCAGAAGTCGCGGCCTGGCTAGTCCTGTCATTTTCGTCACGGCTTTTGGCACGATGACTTCCGCCATTCAGGCCATGAAAAAGGGCGCCGCAGATTTTTTGGTGAAACCCGTCACGGCCAGAGACATCACAGAGGCTTTGGACTCCGCTATAAGAAAATCGGACGGCAAAAATGAGGCAGGGTCTGCGGAGCCTTTAGCGCATACATTTCAGGGTCACAACGTGGTCATCGGCGTATCTGGAGCCATGAGGGAACTTTTTTCTCTCGTGCAGCGAATAGCGCCATACGACACTAACATCTTACTCTGCGGCGAGAGCGGTTCCGGAAAGGAGGTCATTGCTCGCGAAATCCACCGCCTAAGTCCGAGAAGGGACAGCTCCTTTGTTCCGGTAAACTGCGCCTCGCTTTCAGATGAGTTATTAGAAAACGAGCTTTTTGGGCACGAGCGAGGGGCTTTTACGGGGGCCGATGAAAGGAAAATTGGTGTATTTGAAACTGCCAACGAGGGAACGCTTTTTCTCGATGAAATCGATGAAATGGGGCTCAGGTCCCAAGCCAAGCTGCTGCGCGCGCTGGAGCGCAAGGAGTTCCGCAGGGTCGGGGGGACGAAGAAAATCAGGACTAATCTGCGGCTCATTTCCGCGACCAACGTAAACTTGGAGAGCGAGGTTAAAGCACGCCGCTTCCGCGAAGACCTTTTTTACCGCATTAAAGTGGTCACAATCACTGTTCCTCCGCTCCGTGACAGGAAAGATGACATTCCTTTTCTGACGAAGGCCTTCCTGGGGGAGTTGGAAAAATCCAGTGGCAAGTGTGTTCGGAAGATTGCGCCCGAGGCCCTTGCGAGACTTCGAAGTTACCCTTGGCCTGGCAACGTGAGGGAGCTTAAGAATGTTATAGAAAGCATGGCTTTAATGGCCGAGCGCGATATCTTAGACCTGGATGATCTCCCGCCGAATATCCGCGGCGCCCGCCGGGACCAAGAAATCAAGCTTTCAGTTGGCTTGACGATGGAGGAAGCCGAAAAAGAGATTATCCGCCATTATTTGGAGCACTTCCCTACGAAAAAAGAGGTGGCCAAGGCCCTCAACATAGGGCTCCGAACCCTTTATCTCAAGATCAAGAAACTTAACCTGCCAAGTTCTAAGCTCGTGGCCAAACAGGAGACTTAGATTCTCCCACTGCAATAATTGCACTCCTAGCCTAAGCAACCTCGCTCAATCTGTGCATTTTTTGCATCTTTCCAGGCCGGCAGCTAGTAGAAATGCAAAATTTGCAGTCTAATTGCATCCATTCTCTAAACTAAATCAAGCCCCTCCAAAAATTTCCTCGTAAATTCCACTGCTTAGCTTTCTTCTCATGGATGGCACCTCTTTTGCGTTGGCAGGGGGCATCGAGAATGAGAGGAAAAGCCCTGGTGGTTAGGAAAAAAATTCTAGTGATTGGCGATAAAGAGCACACACGACTCTTTAGCTCCCTCCAAGAGGAAGGGTATGAGGTGATCGCCTGTGAGTCCGCGCAAAAAGCTTGGGGCTTGGTTTTCCCTTTCCGGCCTTACGTCATCATCGTCCATCTCCACCAGCCAAGTAGGAGAGACGTAGCCATCCTCCAGGAATGCCGTGCCCTGGCGGAGGGCGTCCCCATCATTGTCGCTACGTCGGTCCCTGGACATGAGGCGGCCATGCAAGCGCTGGAAGAAGGGGCCACCTCGTTTCTTTCTCTCCCTGCAAAACCGGAGACTATCAGAAGAGTTCTGGATGAGTTGAGGCCCGCTTCAGGCGAGCAATGATTTGGATCCATCCGTGACATCTGCAAAAGCCTTTCTCGAGAAACAGAACAATAAGGAAGAGAAGGCGGCAATGGAAGAAACCAGAAAACAGGCCCTAATGCTTGCGCATATGATTGCCTCAAGCGAAGAGCCGTTCTCAAAGGCCATTCGCGAGGCAGAAGAAAAACTCAATGAATATCTCAAAAAGGTAGATCCCCAAACTCAGAAAGAGATCATGGAGAAAATCCGTGGATATTCTTAAATTCTTAAACGGAAAGGAGGTGAGGCGGCAACTGCTGACACCAAGACAGCAGAAAAAAATGAAGAAGGCACAAAGAAGTAGAGATTGGTCTTTTCTTCGATTCAGAACGGGCAAAGGGTGAGGCCTGACTATCCGCACCCTTTGTCGATTGAAAACCTAATTTAGGAGGTGCGTCAAATGAAGTTGAAATGGAAAAGAGAGCTTTTTGGTATGGCTCTAGTCCTTTCTATTGGTGTTCTTTTTTTAGTGAGCGGCTGCTCGACACCGGCAGTTTCAAAACCGCAAGAGGCAATCACGCCACAGAAAGCCGGGGCAGCCACACAACAACAAGCCAAGGTAACACCCTCTAAAGCACCACCAACCTCAAGCCTCGAGGCCCTCCAGAAGGGGAAAGCAGCCGGGGGTCCCCTACGGGATGTTAACTTCGACTTTGACCGTTATGATCTCCGGCCCGATGCCAGGGAGATCCTTAAAGGGCATGTGGCGTGGCTAAAAGCCAATCCCCAGGTCAGGGTTGAGATTGAAGGGCACTGCGATGAGCGGGGGACCAACGAATACAACCTCGCGTTAGGGATCAAAAGAGCAAATAGCGTGAAGCGATATCTCGTTGATTTAGGTATCTCGGCTGGCCGTTTATCCGCCGTGAGTTATGGCGAGGAGCTGCCCCTTTGCAAAGAGCAGAATGAAATCTGCTGGGCCAAAAACAGGCGCGCCCACTTTGCCATAAAGACTACACCCACCAACTGAGGCCCCGAGGAAAGAGCAAATGAGGAACGGAAAACGAGATATAAGAGAAATTTTGCGAAGGGTTGACAGTCACAAAAGCCTGGCCGGCGTCGACCTTCGAAACCTCTATCTATCCTGCATGAACTTCTCCAACTTGGATCTCCGAAGGGCCAATTTTGAGGGTTGCAGGTTAAGTTACGGGGTTATGGATGGCAGCGATCTAACGAACGCAAATTTGGCTAACGCCAACCTGACAAACACCAGCTTCAAAGAAACGAATCTGACAGGAGCTATCTTCGAATCTGCCATTGTGGTTGGAGCGAATTTTGCTGGAGCAACGATAGACGCGCAGACAAAGAAATACTTGCAATCTAAAGGAGCTGCCGGCCTTTAGTGCAAGATTGGGCCCATGGTCTCTCAAATCAGAGAGATAAAGTCTTTGCCGGCGTCCCTATTTTTGTCCTCAGCCTTTTCAGGGGATGACATTGGGATAAGGATAAAATGACTAAAAGGCACTTAACTCGTCATTAGACCAAGACTTAGTTCCCATTACAGTTTCCCCGATCTTTCACCCCACTTTATGGTTGAGGGTCTTTTCCTGCTCTCACTTGAAATGGATGCATAGCTATGTTAACAAAAAAGATTATTATATGAAAAGGACGGGGTCATCCTGATGATGAGTTGGTTGCCAGAGAACGTGTCCACTTTTGGGGGAGAGATAGACTCCCTCTTTTACCTTATCTATTACATCACCGGGGCCGTTTTTATCCTGGTGACGGTTCTGATGATTCTCTTTCTCGTCTTGTACCGCCATCGCGAAGGCCGCCGTGCCACTTACTCGCACGGGAACACCGCCTTGGAGATCACCTGGACTGTAATTCCCGCGGTTATCTTATTGGTGTTATCATTTATGAGCGTCTCCTCATGGGGGAGAATCAAAGCCCATGCCCCGCCGGCCGATTTTCAGGTGCAAGTGACCGCCAAACAGTTCAACTGGGAGATCGTTTATCCTGGGCCCGATGGAAAGTTTGGCACGGCGGATGATTTCCAGATCGATAACGATCTGCACGTTCCCGTCAATAAAGTCGTGCACGTGCATCTCAAGTCTAAGGACGTTATCCACAGTTTTTTTCTGCCTAATTTGCGTCTGAAGCAGGACGCGGTTCCGGGACGTGATATTCTCGTATGGTTTGAGGCGACCAAGCCTGGTAAGTACGAGCTGCCCTGTGCGGAGTTGTGCGGATTTGGCCATTCCGGGATGCGTGGCTGGCTCTATGTGGACACCCCGGAAGAGTCCGCGAAGTGGGTCAAGGAAAACTGGCCTCAGCAATAAGCTTTCAGCGATCAGTCCTCAGCAGTCAGCCGGAGAATTTAGCTGAAAGCTGATGGCTATCAAAAACAGAGGTGAAAGATGAGTGATTCTGTAGCTGTCGTAGCGACGCACGCGGTTCCTGCCCATCATGAAGAGTTGGGTTTTTGGCGCACTTATGTTTTCTCGACGGATCACAAGATGATCGGGCGGCAATTTCTCTTCTTAGGTTTTTTCATGCTGGTTCTGGGCGGGCTTATGGCGATGATGATCCGCTGGGAGCTTGCCTGGCCCGAGACGGCGGTGCCAGGGCTGAGGTGGCTGCCGGAACCCTACGCCTACGAAGGGATCATTCCGCCGCAGACTTATAATATGCTCTTCACCATACATGCCACTCTCATGATCTTCTTTGTGGTGATGCCGATCATGGTAGGCTGCTTCGGTAATTTTCTCATCCCGCTCATGATCGGGGCGAGGGACATGGCCTTCCCGACTCTCAATATGCTCTCTTTCTGGGTAGGATTGCTCGCCGGTCTGGTGATGCTGGCCGGCTTCTTCGTCCCGGGCGGACACGCCGCCGCCGGCTGGACGGCCTACGCGCCGCTCTCAGCCAAAGCCGCGTACACCGGGGTGAACTGGGGACAGAACCTTTGGATTATCAGTCTGCTCATTCTCGGTGTTTCATCGCTGATGGGTTCGATTAACTATATCACCACGATCGTCAACATGCGCGCCCCAGGCATGAGCTACTTCCGCATGCCGCTGATCATTTGGTCTCTCTTCATCACCGCCGTTCTGCTGTTGCTTGCTCTGCCGGTGTTGACCGCTGCGCTTGCCATGTTGCTGTTTGATCGCGCTCTCGGGACGAGCTTCTTTCTCCCCGAAGGGGGAGGGGAGCCGCTCCTCTGGCAGCATCTTTTTTGGTTCTTTGGCCATCCTGAGGTCTATGTTCTGGTGCTGCCGGCCATGGGGGTAACCTCGGATATCCTCTCTACTTTTTCCCGCAAACCGGTCTTTGGCTATCACGCGATGGCCTTTTCCATGATCGCCATCGCCTTTCTCTCCTGGATCGTCTGGGGCCATCACATGTTTGTCAGCGGGATGAACCCGCTCATGGGGACGGCCTTCATGATGTCCACTATGGTGATTGCCATTCCCTCCGCTATTAAGACTTTCAACTGGCTCGGCACCCTTTGGCGCGGCTCGATCCGCTTCACCTCGCCGATGCTCTTCGCCTTAGGCTTCGTTTCCAATTTCCTGATCGGCGGTCTCAGCGGCATCTTCATGGCCTCCACGCCGGTCGACATCTTCATCCATGATACCTATTATATCGTGGCGCACTTCCACTACGTTGTTGCCGGAATTATCTTTGCGCTGTTTGCTTCCGTTTATTACTGGTTCCCAAAGATGTTTGGCCGGATGATGAACGAGCCCCTGGCGAAGATCCATTTCGTCCTGACTTATATCTTCTTCAACGCGACTTTTTTCCCGATGCACATCCTTGGAGTAGGCGGTCACATGCGCCGGATCTACAATCCGACCCAGTATGACTTCCTCCACCCGTTGCAGCCGATCAATGTTTTTATCACCGTTTCCGCTCTCCTTCTCGGCCTGTCGCAGATTACCTTCGTGACGAATTTCTTCTGGAGCCTGTTCGGCGGCAAGAAGGCGGAGAGGAATCCCTGGAAGGCGAATACGCTCGAGTGGGCCGCTCCCTCCCCGCCGCCCCATGGGAACTTCGATGCATTACCGGTCGTCTACCGCGGGCCTTACGAGTACAGCTCGCCGGAGGTCGAGGATGATTACCTGCCGCAAAACCGGCCGTTAATAACCCAGTCCTCCGCACCTCGAACACATTAAGTTCAGGATGAGGGCAGATCACTTTCCTTCGGAGAGGGTTCACCGCGTTGCCCTGGTGAATGCGGTGACGACATTGCTGCTCCTCTTCATCGGCGGACTGGTCACCAGCAAAGGGGCGGGTCTTGCGGTGCCTGACTGGCCGACGACATTTGGCTACAACATGTTTCTCTACCCGTGGTCGAAGATGATCGGCGGTATCTTCTACGAACACAGCCACCGACTGGTCGCCTCGGCTGTAGGTCTGCTGACGCTTACGCTGGCCTTTTGGCTCTGGCTGCGGGAGCAACGAAAGTGGCTGCGCTGGCTTGGAGCCGCGGCTCTGGCCATGGTTGTTCTCCAAGGGGTAATCGGCGGCCTCCGTGTGATCCTGCTGGAAGAGACGCTGGCGATCATCCATGCTTGCCTGGCGCAGGCCTTTTTCGCGCTGACAGTGAGCCTGGTCCTCTTTACCTCTCAGGAGTGGACGAGAGAGTCCCAAAAAATCGAACTCTCAGAGGCGGCCCGAGTGCGACGGCTCTGTGTTCTAACTACAGCCATGATTTACCTTCAAGGGTTTTTTGGCGCGGTGGTGCGATACACCGGCACAGGGATCCAGCTTCACCTCCTCGTTGCGGCCCTGGTGGCGCTTCATGTAGCCCTTCTCGGCGCAAGGATCATGAGGCTCCGTTTGAACGAAATGAAACTCTTGCGCCCGGCGGTTATTCTGATGGGACTCCTGATCCTGCAGCTTGCCTTGGGTCTGGGTTCGTATATCGGCAAATTCACACAACTGGGAGCGTTTCTGCCGCTGTTTGCCATCGTCGCTCTCAGGACCACCCATGTGGTCGCGGGGGCGCTTATGCTGGTCACCAGCCTTGCGCTGACCTTGAGATCTTATCGTCACCTCACATTTCCGCATTCCCTTTTAAGACAGGGATTGCCCCCGGAGCAGTTCTCCGTATGACGCTTATTACAAATACGCTGGATATTGCCTTTACCGGCGGTTACCGACGGGCTCTGGACTTTCTTGAGCTGACCAAGCCCCGTGTCTCCCTGATGGTCCTGGTCACGATGTTTGTTGGCTTCTATCTCGGTTCCGAGCACGGGGCAGGATATCTCCGCCTCATCGAAACGCTCATCGGGACGGCGCTTGCTGCCGGTGGAACCCTCGCGCTCAATCAGTTTCTGGAACGACGTGCCGATGCATTGATGGCGCGCACGCGCCACCGACCGCTGCCAGACGGTCGAATGCAGCCCACAGAGGCGCTCCTCTTTGGGGTGGGGCTCACTGCCGCCGGGCTTCTTATCCTGGCGCTTACGGTCAACGCCCTGAGCGCCCTGGTGACGGCCTCGATAGTCGGGAGCTATCTGTTCATCTATACGCCGCTGAAACAGAGGAGCTCTCTTTGCGGCGTCGTAGGCGCGGTGCCGGGGGCATTACCCCCGGTCATTGGCTGGACCGCAGCCACCGGCGGTTTGTCCATCGAGGCATGGGTGCTCTTTGCTATAATGTTTTTCTGGCAGATCCCTCATACGCTGGCGATCGCCAGGCTGTACCGAGACGACTTCGCCAAAGCCGGTATTCAATTTCTTCCGGTGATCGAGTCTGATGGCTGGACCACAGGCCGTCAGATTATCACCCACTCTTTGGCATTGCTGGTGGTGAGCCTTTTGCCCACCCTCCTCGGACTAGCCGGGACGGTCTATTTTCTGGCAGCGCTTCTGCTCGGATCGGGATTTTTGTGGTACGGAATTGGCCTCGCTATTTCTCAATCCTTGGCAGCAGCGCGACGGCTTTTATTGGCATCTTTGATTTACCTCCCGTTGCTCTTGGTCGTGATGGCGCTCGATCGGATTTTGCCGTGAGTATGGCAACGACAATAATGAATCGAGGGGAAGTGAGCCGCAGAAACCGGCGTCTTGCGCTCATCTTGGCGCTGGTTGCGCTTCTCTACATTGGCGCGGTGATTGGGTTTATTGTAGTTTACTAGCAAAGAAGCTATCAGCGTTCAGCTTTGAATCTGATAGCTGAGTGCTGACTGCTCTAAATTATGGCACGAGGAACTACAGTACGAAAAATCATTGAAGTGCAAGCAAGCGAGGAGCTTAAGATTCCGAGCTTTGATGGCGGTGGGCCTCCCTCGTCGCCTATCGCTTCAGCAGAGCCGACCGTCAGCAATGCCCGGTTGGCCGTGCTGATGTTTTTGGCCGCGGAGGCGATGTTTTTCGCGGGTCTGATCGGCGCCTTTATAGTTTTTCGTCTGAGCAGCTCTGCCTGGCCGCCGCCCTTTCAGCCCCGCCTCCCCGTCACGGTGACCGGCGTCAATACGGTTATCCTGCTCCTGAGCGGGCTCACGATGCAATTGGCATTGAGAGCTGTTCGCGCCGGGAAGTCGGAGGGGCTGATATGGCATCTTCTGGCGACAGTCCTGTTAGGGGGAATTTTTCTCGGCATTCAGGGCTACGAGTGGGTTCGTCTGATCCAGTATGGTCTGACCGTATGGAGCGGAATCTATGGCGCCACGTTTTACACGTTGGTCGGGTGTCATGGGCTCCACGTGCTTGGAGCCGTTCTGTGGCTGACCGTCGTTTTGATTCAGGCCCGGCAGGGCCGGTTCACGGCGGAGCGCTGCACGGGGGTTGAGACCTGCTCAATGTACTGGACCTTTGTGGTTGGCCTCTGGCCGATACTTTACGGTTTGGTATACCTGTATTAGGCGAAGACTGTTGACAGGATTCGTGTTATAAGCTACTAATTCTTAAATAATTTTTATGCTTCGTCGCTGTTTTCCATCCGTGATTTCCGTTTTGGCTTCGGCGCTATTTTTTCCTGTGATAGTGCTGGCCTGTGCGGTCTGCGTGAGCGGCGCCGCCGACGACCCTCTGACCGATGCCTTTAACTGGAGCGTCCTGTTTCTGATGGCGACGCCCTACACGGTAGTCGGCTCCGTCGCAGGATGGCTGGTCTACACCCACCGGCGCGCCGCAGCTAAAAAGAATGGCGGGCTTAAAAAGAAGACGCCCTTTTGGAGCTTAGCTTGGATACACAAGGAGAGTGGAAGATGAGTGAGGCTGCTGTGATGCATGCCGCTGTTGAACCGGCAGAATCCCCCTTGACGCCCGAGAGTTGGGGCAAGCTCGGTATGTGGGTTTTCCTAGCCGGTGACGCCATGTCGTTTGGCGGTCTGATTGTTGGCTACGGAATCCTCCGGAATGGTAGTTCCAACTGGCCGGTGCCGTCGCACGTTCTCGGTATCAACCTCACGGCCTTCATGACCTTCCTGCTGATCTGCAGCAGCGTCACTATGGTGCTTTCGCTCTCGGCGATCAAGCGTGGGGATCAATCGGGTCTGAAAAAATTTCTGTTTTTGACCGTTCTGGGTGGGGCCGCTTTTTTGGGACTGCAGGTCTATGAATGGACCCACCTGATCGAGCGGGGGATGACTATCACCGGCAATCCTTTCGGCGCCGCGCTTTTCGGCACGACCTTTTTTGTCCTTACGGGTTTTCACGGCTGCCACGTCTTTGGCGGGGTCGTTTACCTTTCTTGTGTCCTGGTTCAGGCGCTGCGCGGCCGCTTCGGCGAGCAGCATCACAATGAGGTGGAGATAGCGGGTTTGTACTGGCACTTTGTCGACCTGGTCTGGATTCTGATTTTTACCTTTGTCTACCTGGTATAGGGTTTGTAAGGGGAGATAGCGATGGCGGACGCTCATAAAGAACCAAACTACATCGGCGTTTTCTGGTGGCTTTTGGCGCTCACGATCCTCGAGATAGCCGTGATCTACGTGCCTATGGCCCGAATGATTATTGTCATCCTATTAATCGGCCTCGCCCTGTCGAAGGCCGCGCTCGTTGGGCTCTATTTCATGCACCTGAAATTCGAACGCTTGACCTTAGGTCTGATCGCGCTCACCCCGCTCTTCCTCTGTATTTTTCTAATCCTGATGATTTCTCCCGATATTCATCCTTGATCCCGGTTTCCTCACTCCCCGGACTCAACGCCGCGCTGAACTCGGCCAGCGCCCTGCTCCTCTTTGCCGGATATCTCTTTATCCGGAGCCGAAAAGTCGTGGCCCATAAGCTCTGCATGCTTTCGGCCTTTACGGCCTCTGGCCTTTTTTTGATCTCCTATCTGACGTACCATTATCAGGTTGGCTCTGTGCCGTTTAAAGGACAGGGCTGGTCCCGCGTTGTCTACTTCTCGGTCTTGATCTCCCATACCGTCCTGGCTGCAGCGATCGTGCCGTTAGTCCTGGTGACTCTTACCCGTGCACTGAGAGGGAGCTTTGACAGGCATAAACGCATCGCCCGCTGGACGCTCCCTCTCTGGCTCTACGTGTCGGTTACCGGAGTGCTCATTTACTGGATGCTCTACGGCTGACTCTAGCCGACTGCGTTTGAATCGACTTGACGGCGGTCTGCGGACGAAATAGGCTGCGGTTAAGAGTTAGATAGGCCGCATTGTCGAAGGGTGCAGTGGAAAAAAACGAAAGGAGCGGGAATATGACGACGACAAGAGGGTTGTACTTAGGCATGGCGGCGGCCGGCATCGCCGTGCTTTTGGCCGCTTCGGCGGTCCGGCTGAGTGGCCTTGCCCTGAGCGAGGCCGAAGGGCAACAGAAGCCCAGCGCGGCAGTTAGCATCGACAAAGACGACATCGGTGGCGTGGTCACCAGCAAGAAAGGGCCGGAAGCCGGCGTCTGGGTGATCGCTGAGACGCGCGATCTACCGACTCGGTTCGCCAGGATCGTGGTCACCGACGATCAAGGGCGCTACGTTCTGCCCGATCTTCCCAACGCCAGCTATAGCATTTGGGTGCGCGGTTACGGGCTCGTCGATTCGCCGAAAATTAAAGCCACCCCAGGCAAGATCGTGAACCTAAAGGCAGTGGTTGCGCCGAGCGAAGCCGCAGCGGCGGAATACTATCCGGCCATCTATTGGTACTCCATGCTCAAGATTCCGGAGGCGAGCCAGTTCGGCGGCAAGAGCGCGATTCCGGCCAAGATAACCCAGAGCGGATGGCTCAATGCGATGAAGAACAACGGTTGCGTCGGCTGCCATCAGATGGGCCAGCTTTC
>MGRY01000187.1:11283-12550 GCA_001799045.1 Deltaproteobacteria bacterium RIFCSPLOWO2_02_56_12
CCTTCCGCTACTTCGCGGATTGGACCAACCGCATCGCCAAGGGCGAGCTGCCCCATGCGAGGCCCGCGCGACCGCAAGGGGTCGAGCGCAACATCGTCGTCACCACCTGGGATTGGCTCAACGACAAGCATTACCTTCACGACCTGATCGCCTCGGATCGGCGCTACCCGACCGTCAATGCCTATGGCCCACTTTACGGGTCAGCCGAGTACAGCACCGACATCATCCCGATCCTCGATCCGATCAAGCACACCGTCTCGAACATCACGGCCCCGGTGCGGGATGCAAACACGCCGGAAGCGCTCGGGCCGGGCCATGCGGCAAGCGATAAAATCCTGCAACCGTCGCCTTACTGGGGCGAGGAGAAGATCTGGGACACCAAGGTCAACAACCACAACGGCATGTTTGACAAGAAGGGACGGGTCTGGTTCGCGGCGAGGGTACGCGGACCAAACAACCCCGACTTTTGCAAGAAGGGCTCCGACCATCCCTCAGCCAAGCTCTTCCCGTTGGAGCGGACGAACCGCCAGATTACGATGCTTGATCCCAAGACGCGGCAGTACACGTTCGTCGACACCTGCTTCCAGACCCATCACCTGCAGTTCGCCTACGACGCCAACGACACGCTGTGGACCAGCGGCGGCGGGCAGGTGGTCGGCTGGATCAACACCAAAATGCTCGACGAGACGGGCGATCTCGCGAAATCACAGGGCTGGACGGCGCTCATCCTCGACACCAACGGCAACGGCAAGCGCGACGAGTACGTCGAGCCCAATCAGCCGGTCGACCCGACCAAGGACAAGCGGATCGTCGCAAGCTTCTATGCCGTGATGCCGAGTCCGGTCGATGGCTCGATCTGGGGGTCGTTCCGGGCCAGTCCGGGGGCCATCGTACGGCTCGTTCCGGGCGCCAATCCGCCGGAGACGGCGCTTGCCGAGATCTACAATGTGCCGATGCCGGGCTTCGGGGTGCGTGGCGCCGACATCGACCGCAAGGGCGTCGTATGGGTGTCGCTCGCGAGCGGGCACCTGGGCAGTTTCGACCGGCGCAAGTGCAAGGGCCCGCTAAATGGGCCGAAGGCGACCGGCAACCACTGCCCCGAGGGCTGGACGTTCCACCAGTATCCAGGCCCCGGCTTCCAAGGCATCGGGGAGAATAGCGCGGAATCGAGCTACTACTCCTGGGTTGACCAGCACAACACGTTTGGGCTCGGCGAGGACGTGCCGATCTCAACCGGGAACCTCAACGATGGCCTGATCGCGCTGAA
>MGRY01000188.1 GCA_001799045.1 Deltaproteobacteria bacterium RIFCSPLOWO2_02_56_12
CGCCACTATCACAGGCTGATGAGAGGAGAGCGACAAGGAGGAAAATCCAGAGGAGCCGAGCCATAAGAAGAGAAAATCACCCTTGCCCCATAACGACGCAGTGATCCGGATGCGCCAGAGCGAAGACCTTTTGTCCCAGCTCGTAGCGCCGAGAGGAAGGAGCGATGACGCGCAGCGTTAGACGATCGACGGGGAGCTCGACTACGTAGTCGAAGGTATCTCCGAAGTAGATGCGCCGCCGGATGACGCCGGAAAACAGATTGTATCCCTTTTGCTGCCATTCCTGGGCCTCCGAAGCGCTGCCGACGAGAGAGATATTATGGGGCCGGAGACAGAGAGAGATTTCTGCTTCTTGTGGATAGCTCTCCTGCGCGGCAGCCTGCACGACAAGGCCCTCCCCCAGAACCAACTTCCCGCTATGATCCAACCGCCCTCTCAGAATATTGGTCCGCCCAATAAACTCGGCCACAAAACTGGTCCTGGGCCGCTCGAAGATCTCCTCCGGGGTGCCGACCTGAATCACCCTCCCCTGGTGCATGACCGCAATCCGGTCCGAGGTCACCATCGCCTCGGCTTGATCGTGGGTGACATAAACAGTGGTGATGCGGAATTCCTCGTGCAGGCGCCGGATCTCAAAGCGCATCTCCTCCCGCAGGTTGGCGTCCAGATTGCTAAGCGGTTCGTCGAGCAGCAGGATCTGGGGCTCGACCACCAGGGCGCGCGCCAACGCAACCCTTTGCTGCTGGCCGCCTGACAGCTCTGCGGGATACCGCCCCCTCAACGTCTCCAGATGAACCAACTGCAGCAGCCTCTCCACCTTCTTCTCGCTTTCATTGCTGGAGAGTTTCTTGAATTTCAGCCCATAGGCGACATTCTGAAATACCGTCATATGGGGCCACACCGCATAGCTCTGAAAGATCATCGACATGTTGCGCCGCTCCGGCGGGACCAAAAGCGATGGAGACGAGATCACCTGTTGATTGACCCGGATCTCGCCGTGCTCCGGCTGCAAGAAGCCGGCAATCAGCCTGAGCGTGGTGGTCTTACCACAACCCGAAGGACCCAGCAGGGAGACAAATTCCCCATCTCCGATCTCGAGGTCGAGATCTTTTACGGCGGCCGTCTCGGCGAATTTCTTGGTCAAACCCTTGAGCGAAACTATAGCCATGACCTATTCCCTCGTAGCCAGGATCTCTCCCCTCGCCGCCCACTGAACAGCAAGAATGACTAGAAACGAGACCAGCAACAACAGAATCCCCAACACGGCGATCACCCCGATCTGCCCCTCCTCTTTGAGGTCAAAGATCACCACCGAAACGACCTTCGACTTGGGCGTAAAGAGCAGGATCGACGCGCTGAGTTCCCGGATCACCCCGATGAAGATAAAACACCAGGTCGCGATCAGGCCGGCCCGGGCAAGCGGGGCTGTCACGTCTCTCAAAACCCCCAATCGATTGGCCCCGAGAATGCGACCCGCATCCTCAAGCTCCGGATGGATGCTCTTAAACGTTGTCTCCGCCTGAGAAAAACCGATGGGCATCTCCTTGGTGAGATAGGCGATAAAAAGAATCCAGATCGTCCCGTAGAGGACAAAGGGCGGCCGGGCGTAGGCGAGGAACAGGCCGACGGCCAGGACGATCCCCGGCACTACTAACGGCGCCAGGGCAAAAAAAGTCAGATAGCGCGCGCCCCATAAAAGCTGGCGATTGGTAATATAGGCGATCAACGCAGCGACCACGGTCCCTACCGTGGCGGTGAGGATTCCGAGCTTGAAGGTATTGAGAATCGCGGCTTGGGTATCGCCATACTGGAAGAAGGCAAACTTGAAATTCTCCAGCGTGAAGTTATCCCACGTGAGAGGCTGAGCCCAAGCCTTTGCCAGGGCCGCTTTCAATAGAATCCAATAGGGAAGAAAAACGGAAAGGGCGATGATTCCCAAGACCAGGGCAAAAACCGGCAGCCGAAAGATCCCCAACTGGACCAGCCGCCTCTGCCCCCCTTTTCCGCCGACAGTGCTGTAGCCGCGCCGACCCAGGATCTTTTTCTGCAGCGCGATCAGCAGCATGGTCGCCACGAGCAGCGGGACCGAAAAGGCCGCAGCCAAATCCAGCCTTGGCGGGTATTGGAAAAGCGCCCAGATCTGGGTCGTGATCGTGTGCAGGCCGGCCGGGAGGCCCAGGATCGCGGGCGCGCCAAAAAGGGAGAGCGAGTGGAGAAAGGCGAGAATAAAACCTCCCACCAGTGCCGGGGCTGTCAGGGGCAGGGTCACGGTTAAGGCGACTCTTAACTTGCTCGCCCCCAAAATGTTCGCCGCGTCCTCCAGATCTGACGAGATCAACTCGCAGACATTGGCGATCATGGAAAAAACATAAGGGAAGCTGTAGAGGGCCATGACAAAGATCAGCCCCTCCATGGTAAATATATTGAAAAGGGCCTCTTCCGAGCCCGTAAGGGAGCGGTAGAGTTTGTTGAGCAGACCCGCGTTAGGTCCTGCCAGAAGCGTCCAGGCAAAGGCGCCGAGGAATGGCGGAGTCACAAAAGAGGCCATCACCAGGGCGCGTACCATTTTTTTGCACGGGAGATCGGTTCGGGTCACCAGCCAGCCCAAAAGCGAGCCGATCAGAACCGCGATGACGCCGACCCAGAAAGAGATGATCAGAGTGTTCCAGATCGCTTTGAGAAAGGCGCTTTCGGTGAATACCTGAGAATAGCCCGTGAGGGTGAAACCCTCTTCGCCCTTGAGGCTGGCGACAAAAATCCAGCCCAAGGGGAGAACCATCAGGAAAACCAGGAATAGAGCGGCCCCGACCCAAACAGGCAGCGTTGGGTCCAGCGCTTTAAAGCCGCGCCAAGAGCCCGCTCGCAATCGCCCTACCGCTTCCACACCGGAAAACCGCATGAGCCTGAATCGGCTTTAGGCGCCGAAGAACTCGACGAACTTTTTCTTTATCTCCGCGTTTTTCTTTTCTAACTCCGCTGGATCCGCGGCTAAAAGCTTAAGATCCTTAAGCTGGGGCTTATCCTTGGGATACGTCACCCCGGGGTGCCCTGTGTACAGCCCTTCTTTATCCGCCAACATTTGCTGCGCCTCTTTGGTGAAAATAAAATCGGTAAACAGCTTGGAGGCATTCGGGTGCGGCGCATCCTTGGCTATCGCTGTTGGCGAAACAACAAGCGGGACCCCCTCCTTAGGATAGATGATCTTTATAGGATTCCCCTGCTTCATAGTCTTATAATAAAAATACTCGGCGCCATTGGCCCCAACGGCTCGTTCCCCGGACGCAACAACGCCGGCCGGATCGTTCGCTGACTGGACCACGTGCAGCTTGTTGTTAGCCAATTCCTTAAAGTAGTCCCAACCGTACAGATTCACCAGCGCCAGCACATGGGTCATAATAATGCCGCTATATCCGGGATGTGCCGTCACCATCTTCCCTCTCCACTTCGGATCCAAGAGCTCTTTCCAGCTCTTCGGCGCCTCCTTTTCAGAAACGATCTTGGGATTGTGGGCAATGACGGAGAGGGTGGCCCGCATGCCGTAGTAAAACCCCTCCTTGTCCTTGAACCCTTCGGGAAAGCCTTCCACCCCCTTAGGGATATATTTCATCAGCAACCCCTTATCTTTTAGGAGAACAAAATGGCCGCCGTCAGAGGTGTGGCTGACATCGACATTCTTGATTCCTGCTGACGCCTCCTGCATCACTCTCTGGAGCACCCTCTGCGACCCCGAACGGTGGACCTCAACCTCGATCCCCTTATATTTGTTCATAAAAAGATGCGCCAACGCAGTCGATGACGGGAGAGCCAGTGAGGTATACCAAGCAACCTTCCCCTCCCTTTTCGCCGCCTCGATCATTGCCGCATCCTGGGCAGAGGAGACGGCGCCCCACGAACACAATGAGATCACCAGGAGAAAACTGAAAAGCTTTTTCATGATCCTTCCTCCTATTCTTGAATTTTTAGTCTAACGCACTTTCCCGACTCCGCGTCAAGCTCTGTCGTTACACGCCGGAAGGCTTGTTGCCCTCGAATGTCAACTTACTTAACACGTTGGTATTAGTTTGGCGCGAGAAGGCTTGCCAGCCCCTCGACCGACGGCAGCTCTTCCAAACTGCGCAATACAGCGATCAGCCGCTCCACATTTTCCCGCGGCAAAGCCAGCGCCGCGTTAGCGCGAAATTTTTCTTCAATCTCCGTAGGGGCAAGCGGAGATTCAAGCCCGCCTCTCGGGTAAGCCTGGTTCTCCTCCAGGACTGTCCCGTTCCTCAGCTTGACCCTGACATGGCCTGAGAAATGGCGCGGATAGTCGATTGTCGGGTCGAGTTCATAGCGAACTTTCGCCGCCAGCGCGAGCACCTCGGGATCGCCAATCGCTTTATCTGAAAATTCCTCGAGACCTGCCCTGCCCCGGGCGAGCATCACCGCGATGCTATAGGGCAGGCTGAACTTCGCGCCGTAAGAGCTGGAAGGTCTTTGCTTCTCTTTCAAAGGTTCCCAGAGCCGGTCGACCGGCCCCTTAGCGGTGCGGCAGGCGATCTCTTCGACCTCCTCCGGCCGTATAGCATACTTCTGTCTTAACCTCAGAGCGCAATCCATATAGGGATGAGAGATCGAGCCGCAAGGATAGGATTTAAAGACGATGCGGGGAATCTCCCAGCTTTTACCTAACTCGCCCAGCCGCTCGAAGCGATATTCATTGTCCCCGCCAAAGGCTCGATAAAAACCGTGACGCCCTTCAAAAACCGAGGCCGGGCCGCGAAATCCTCGCTGCGCAAGGAGCGCTGCGATCACGCCGCCATGAGCGGACCAGCCGGGATGGAGTCTCTTAGTCCACGTGCCGTCCGCCAGATACTCGATGATGCCCGAGCTCTGACTGCCGCAAATACCAAAGGCGTTCACCCACTGCGACAACTCCAGGCCGTACAGTTTGCCTGCCGCCGAGGCGGCGCCGAAAGTAGCGCAAAGAGCAGTTGGGTGGAATCCGCGGGCATGAAACCTGCCCGGAGCCGCCAAACCCACCTTGCACATCACCTCAATCCCCGCCACCGCCGCCTCCAGCACCTTTCTCCCGCTGGCCCCGACCGCCTCGCCCACAGCCAGAGCCGTAATCGCCCCACAACAGCCTGTGTGGACGATGGCTTCCTCCAAGGTATCATCGTAGTCCAGGCCGTGAGCCAACGTCCCGTTGGCCAAGACGGCATTGGCCGCAGCGACCTTGTGCGAAGTTCCAATCAACCGGCTCTCGCCTGCTCCCCCAAGGGCACGCGCCACATCGAGGACCATATGGCCGAAATCCATCGTGGAGGAGGCCAGCGCAATGCCAAGCGTATCGAGAAAGATGCTTTTCGCCTTAGCCCTCACCTCTGGAGGAACGTCCTCAAGGCTGAGCCCGTGGACAAACGACCCTACCCTTTTTGAATACCCGTCCACTTCTTACTCCGGGACCTGATTGCCTTTTTTTTGACTTTCAGGCCCACAGTGCTACGTCCGGCAACAGCCCTGATGAGGGGCAGGATGCTTCGCTGCCTGTCCAGATTCGCGACCAGCTCGATCGCATCTTCCATACTCTCATGGGAGAGGACCAGACCGGCGCAGTCACGAAATTTTTCTCCCAGCTCCCCCCAGTTCATCGGTTTGAGCGGGTGGCCCCTGGCCACGTCCGCCCTGCCCTCGACAGTTTTTCCTCCCTTGAGCTTGATCCGGATACGGGAGCGCACCTGATCATAACCGAGGGCCTCGAGCTCCTGATCTACGTAAAGCGTTACCCGCTTCATGAGCTCCACGACTTTGGGATCCCGCACTTTTCTATCCGTAAACTGGGCGATTCCCGCCTTGCGTTCCAAAACTCCTACCGCCATGCAGAACGGGATGCTGAATTTACCCTCCAGCGCGGTCTTGGGCATTGGATAGATCAGGGCGTTCGGGACGTTCGAGTTGGTCCCGACCTCGATGGATTCGATATCGCCGCCGTGAAGGTCATGCATCTTAACCAAATCCAGAATAAGATCCTGGGCGGGATGGGAGAGAGAGCCGGACGGATAAGGCTTGATAGAGATCCCCGGTTCCTGCATGAAGTAAGGATGGCCCAGGCAGCCGACGATTTTGGTCTCGTCGTAGCCACCGGCCATGGCATTGAAAAAGCCTCTCTTGGCTTCCAGGATATTTACAGCGGAGGTGAATCCCTTCTCGGCTAATTGTGCAGCGGTCACGCCATTCTCAGCCGCGCGCCCGGCGTGAAGGGGCTTGGTCATGGTCCCGAAGTTCTCCCTGAGCCCGGAAGCCATGCTGGCTGCAATGCCCAAAGTGCGCGCTAATGGTTCCTCTTTCAGGCCCAAAAGTTTACCCACTGCCATCGCCGCCCCGAGACCGCCGATGGTCGCCGTCGAGTGAAATCCCGATTGATAGTGGCGCGGGTTGATGGCATCGGCAATGCGACATTCCACCTCGACTCCCAAGATATAGGCAAGCAGAAAGTCCTGACCGGAAATCTGCTCTTTCTCCCCCACCGCCAGCACAGCAGAGAGGACAGGAACCGTAGGGTGAGTGAGCAGTCCGTAGACAGACTCCTTGGAGGTAGAGAGCTGGGTATCATCATAGTCCATGGCATGGCCCGAGGCGCCGTTCGCCAGAGCCGCCTTTGCCGATGGCGCCGAGAAACCGGTGCCCACAACGGTGGCCTCCCCCCTGCCGCCGATCTGGCGGACATGGCCCTGGAGAATGCGGGAGCCTTTTTCCGTCGAGCCGGCCAGGGTGACACCCAAGCCGTCCAAAATAAAACCCTGGGCCAGGCGAATCACCTCTGGCTGGATATCCCGGTAACGGGTCCTGGATACAAAACCCACAACCTCTTGGGTGAGTCCCATCGTCCTCTCCTTAACCGCTTCGTTTTGTTCGGAACAAGAGCGATAACATTATTGACCTATTATTTCCACCCCTTGACACATTCCGAGGACTACGTTAATCTTTTGCCTACGTAGCATCTGGACACCTTATTCAGAGTGGTGGAGGGATTGGCCCTTCGAAGCCACAGCAACCGGTCCCGTCGATAAGATGGGGCGCTGGTGCTAATTCCCACTCCCAGCAATTAGCGGCTGGGGGAAAGATAAGGTGAGGGTAAACCTCTTCTTATCAATGAGAAGAGGTTTTTTTTTGGCTTTTAACCGATGAGCATACGACTTACCCCTGAGCAGATTGAGCGCTACAGCCGCCAAATCATGATCCCTGACCTCGGCGGCAGAGGACAGATCCGTCTGCGCCGGGGAAAAGTCCTGATCATCGGCTCCGGAGGTTTAGGATGCCCCGCAGCCTTTTATCTCACGGCAGCCGGGATCGGGACGTTGGGCCTTGTGGATGGCGATCGCGTGGAGCTTTCCAACCTTCAGCGGCAGATCCTTCATTCGACCATGGATGTTGGCCGGGAAAAGGTGGCGTCGGCCAAGGAAAAACTCAATCGCCTTAACCCGGAGGTGGAGATCTGTAACTATCCGGTGCGCTTCGATGAGAAAAACGCCGCGGAGATCGCCGCCCCCTATGATTTCATCATTGACGGGAGCGATAATTTTGCCACGAAGTTCCTTGTGAACGATATCGCGGTGTCTCTAGGAAAGCCCTTCTCCCATGCCGGGATTGTGCGCCTGCAGGGCCAGACCATGACCGTGATCCCGCACCAGAGCGCGTGTTACCGCTGCCTTTTTAAAGAACCTCCGGCTCCAGGCGAGATTCTGAATTGCCAGCAGGCAGGCATCCTCGGAGCTATCGCCGGGACTATCGGTTCGATTCAGGCCACGGAAGCGATCAAATATTTTGCCGGAATGGAAGAGGAACTCCTGGTGGACCGGTTGCTAACGTATGACGCCAAGGCAATGAAGTTCCGTATCGTCGACGTCAAGAAAAATCCACGGTGCGGCGCCTGTGGAGGGAAAACGTTGAACTCGTTAATCGTGTAATGGTTATTCGTATACTCGTGCGAATAACTAATCAACAAATAACGAATAACAAGCGAGGGAATAAGAGGGAGAAAAACCAATGAGTTTTGTCCAAGGGCTTAAATGCAGAGAATGCGGCCAGGAGTACCCCAAGGAACCGCTCCACGTGTGCGAGACCTGTTTCGGTCCCCTGGAGATCGTGTACGATTATGACCGCATCAAAAAATCCATCAGCCGTGAAAAGATCCTCTCACGGCCGAATAATCTCTGGCGCTATCGGGAGCTTCTGCCGATCGACGGTGAGCCGCGTGCCGGACTCTATTCAGGTTTTACCCCCCTCGTCCGCGCCCACAGACTGGGTGAGGTCCTCGGAGTCAAGGAGCTCTACCTCAAAGACGACTCGGTAAACCATCCCACTTTTTCGTACAAGGACCGCGTCGTATCCGTGGCCATCTCCAAGGCCATCGAGTTTGGCTTCGACACGGTCTCTTGCGCCTCCACGGGCAACCTTGCCAACTCGGTCGCCGCCCACGCCGCCAAGGCCGGGCTGAACTGCTACGTCTTTATCCCCGACGGGTTGGAGCAGGGGAAGATCATCGGCTCGGCGATCTATGGCCCGCGCACGATCTCGATAAAGGGAAACTACGATGACGTCAACCGGCTCTGCAGCGAGATCGCCGACAAGTACGGCTGGGCCTTTGTCAATGTCAACTTGAGGCCCTACTATGCCGAGGGGGCCAAGACCCACGGTTTCGAGATCGCGGAACAGCTGGGATGGAAACTCCCGCGCCATCTCGTGGTCGCCTCCGCCGGAGGGACCATCCTTCCCAAGCTGGCCAAGGCATTCAAGGAATTCAAGCGGGTGGGGCTGATTGAGGACGGAGAGTGCAAGATCTACGCGGCGCAGGCGGCCGGCTGTGACCCTATGATCCAGGCGCTCAAAAAAGGGACGGATCTCATCAGCCCGGTGAAACCCAACACCATCGCGAGCTCTATTGCCATCGGCAATCCGGCCGACGGCTACTACGTGCTCCAGGCAGTGCGGGAATCGGGAGGATGGGGAGAGAGCGTTACCGACGAAGAGATCCTCGACGCCATCAAACTCCTCGCCCGCACGGAAGGAATCTTTACCGAGCCGGCAGGCGGAACTGAGGTGGCGGTAGCGAAGAAACTCATCCAGCAAGGAAGAATACCGCGCGACGAATCCATCGTTATCAGCATTACCGGGAACGGGTATAAGACTCTCGAAGTGGTCGCCCACAGCGTGGAGAAACCCTTCCGAATCCATGCGCATCTAAAAGACTTCGACGAGCTTTACCTTCAGCTCACCCAGCCCTCTGCTGGAAAAGCCCTGGCCGGCGAAGGCTAAAAAGCGCGCCTTGAAAGGTTCACATGGAAGGTTTACACTACGATTTTAGATTTGGGATTTTAGATTTCGGCAATCCAAAATTGAAACAGGAGGTTGGATTATGATGGTGCGTGTTCGCGTCCCTACCCCGCTGCGCAAATTGACCAACGGTGTCGATGAGGTAAACGCTCAAGGCAACAACGTGCGTGCCCTGGTAGAGGATCTGGAGCGTAATTTTCCGGGGATCAAGGAGAGGATCTGTGACGAATCGGGAAAAATCCGCAGGTTTGTGAACGTCTATGTCAACGGGGATGACATCCGCTTTCTCCAAAACCTGGAGACCTCTCTCAAGGAGGGAGACAACATATCAATCGTCCCAGCTATCGCAGGAGGGGTATAGGATCCCTCCCGTTTCCAGTTCTTTATGGTTAAGTCAATCCCTGCCCACTGGCTAGCCGCCGAAAGGGCCAGAGAACCCAAGTCCGTGAATTCCATCCTTGATCTGGTCGGGGATACTCCCCTTCTGCAGATCCACAAGATAGCGAGCGGAATTTCTCCCGGAGTCAGGATCTTTGCCAAACTGGAAGGCTGCAATCCGGGGGGCTCCGTCAAGGACCGAGCCGCTTTAAGGATGATCCAGGAAGGGATCCGTTTGGGGGAACTGAAAGAGGGGAAAACCATCATCGACTCGACCTCAGGAAATACCGGCATCGCGCTGGCGCTCTGCGGGACAGTTTTGGGTTATCCTGTTGAGCTGGTCATGCCCTCCAACGTCAGCACAGAACGGAAGCGAATCATCAAAGCCTTCGGCGCTGAGGTCATCTACAGTGATCCTTTAGAAGGGTCGGATGGGGCGATCCGCCTGTGCCGCAAAATTCTGGAAGAAAACCCGGAAAAATACTTTAAGCCGGATCAGTACTTCAACCCCCTGAATCCCCAGGCCCACTATGAAACAACCGGCCCGGAGATCTATCGTCAGACCAATGGCGAGGTCACGCATTTCATTGCCGGGATCGGGACGAGCGGCACCGTCATGGGTACGGGCCGTTATCTCAAAGAGAAAAACCCCAGGATTCGAGTCATAGCTGTCGAACCGGATGACGCCCTGCACGGCCTGGAAGGACTAAAACACATGGCGAGCTCGATCGTCCCGGGTATTTATCACGAAGAAAAAT
This sequence comes from Deltaproteobacteria bacterium RIFCSPLOWO2_02_56_12, assembly GCA_001799045.1. Lineage (GTDB taxonomy): Bacteria > Desulfobacterota > Binatia > UBA9968 > UBA9968 > UBA9968. The sequence continues at coordinate 10,449 of MGRY01000188.1, forward strand.
TGGATGAAAAAATTGCCGTCGCTACCGAAGACGCCTATGCCATGGTCTATCGACTCAGTCAGGAAGAAGGCGTCCTGGTGGGGCAATCCTCCGGGGCGGCCATGTACGCCGCCCTGCAGGTCGCCCGCAAGCTCAGATCCGGGACTGTGGTAACCGTCTTCCCTGACTTTGGGGACAAATATCTCACCACCAACCTATGGATAGGCTGGCGTGATAAAATGTCAGTCGGAAATTTGCAATTTTCTATCTGAATGGCGCAAAGATGAAGTCCCAAAAGGAAAAGGTCTGTGAAAGGGTCTATTTGACCTTTCCCAAGGAGCTGGTCAAGGAGCCCATCGTCTGCTTGCTGGCAAAGAAATTCGACATCCTCTTTACCATCCGGGGATCAACGGTCACCTCAGAGATGGGCTTGATGGCGCTGGAAATCGACGGCGAACGGGGAGAGGTGGACAGAGCCATTCAGTGGCTCAAAGAAAAAGGCATGATCGTTGAGCCTATCGAAAAAAACGTAATCGAGTAACCTACTACCAGCGTAACTCTTTTTTCCAAAAAACAGGCTGCGTGCCGGGCCAAGAAACGAGCATAACGAGGCGCGAGCCCCGAGGCGACTGAGGCGTACTTGGTGGAGTACGCCGCAAGGAGAACGAGAGGCGATAAACGAAGTTAGGCGAAGTTTATTGGTCTGGCACTACTGGGTCATGCCCGAGATCGAGAGAATTAACACCCCCCCTTCGTGAGCCGGACCCCCGAGAAGAAAATTGCCGCGGTTGCGTATCCTCACGGTAGTATCCAAGAGGGGCTTTTCACCATCTTGCAGACGCACTTTCAAGGCGAGCCGGTTATTGCGGTATTCCTGCGGTACCACCGTAAGGGTACGCCCCCCGGGAATCTCGAAGGCAGCGTTTCCCAGCCAGGGAACCTTTTGACTCTCCTCTTTGATCAAGCGATAGGAGCGGTATTTGATTACCTCCAGCTGATTTTTCATCTTGGAGAGCTTGGAATCAAAATCCTCACTCTCGTTGCTGGCCAGAATAGTGCCGATAATCAACTGGACCGCCTGCTGGCCTTTTTCAGCGGCGGCGACATTGCCGGCCAAGAGCAGCAGCCAAAAACTAAAAAGAAGTGTCCGGCGAAGCGGGTTCCGCAGCAGATTCATCTTCCTCTTCCTGATTCTCATACAGCCAGATAACCGTTGTCTTGGTCTTGGACTCGCGGAACACGGCCACGTTAAAGCCGTGACCGTCGATGGAGTCTACCGCGGTCGTATTGCCCCGATTCGATCCCCCACGCCACCCCGGAAGAAACTGCTCCAAGGAAACAATTCCCAGCAGGAGAACAATCGCCACCGGGATCGCCCAGGCTAATCTCTCAGGATAGAGAGCAGGGCGGAGCCAATCCCAGAGGCGTGCAGTCCACGGCTTTTTTTCCAGGATCCTCCGACGCACCCCATCCCAGAAGGGGCCAAAGGCAACCCCGGATGCCCGACCTTCAAGAACGCTCTTGAGGGAGGCTTGCAGCCGTTCCAATTGCTCCTTCTCGGCAAGACACGAAGGGCATCCCTGCGCGTGCATCCGGATCCGTTCGGCCTCCGAGCGGTTCAGCTCTTCATCCAAAAAAGCCCCGAGCGACTTTCTTACGTTTTCGCAATCCATCATCATATAAAGGGGGCCAGTTTTTCTTGCAACTTCTTGCGCGCGTAATGGAGCCGGCTCATCACGGTTCCTTCCGAACAGCCTAAAATGCGACCCATATCTTTGTAGGAGAGACCTTCAACCGCTCTCATTACAATGACCGCTTTATGATCAGGAGTCAATTCGTTGATAGCCGCGAGCAGACGCTCTCCCAGTTCCTTGCTCTGAAGATCCACATAGGGGTCGTTGGCTAATTCCGTCCCTTCCCCTTTGTCCGTCAGGTCATCCATTGTTTCTCGATATTCCGTGGCGCTTCGCTTCTGACGCCTCTGGAAATCAATCGACAAATTCACCGCGATCCGGTAAAGCCAGGTGTAAAAGGCGGCCCCGCCCTTGAAGCCCTTGATGTTTTTGTAGGCACGAAAGAAGGTTTCCTGGGCTACTTCCATGGCATCCTCGCGATGATTCAATATCCCCACGACCACCAAAAAGACCTTGCGGTGATATCTTGCAACCAGCTCCTGGAAAGCCTCACTCTCTCCCTCCTGGCACTTCCGGACAAGCTCCCAGTCGCTAAGTTCCACAATGGTCCTTGTTCAATTGGACGTCGAAAAACAACCTTTATTCAAATCGGCAAATAACTACTAGCAAAACCTTGAATTTTCCGCGAATTACCCTAAGATACTATTACTTTCCGCGATGTTCGGACCAAGCCGAAGGGCCTAACCTTAACACAGAAAGACTCGATGCTGGTTCAATGCCCCAGTTGCCATACGACTTACAAGGTTTCTGATAGCCTCATTACGACGCCTAATCCAACATTCCGCTGTTCCCGCTGTAAACATATCTTTGTTTTGGGACTAAAAATCGAGCCGGCTCCAGTTGGCGAGACGACTGCCGCTCCGGCAATGCCTCCCTCGCAGGGGGAAGAGCCGGAGTTGAGCTTCTCCTCCACCCCTCCTGAAAAAACGGAGATAACGAAAGAAGCAAGCAGGCAGGTCCCTGAGTCCCGAGAAGCCGAACAGCCTCCGGAGGCGGAAAGCATGACACAGGCACAAGCCAAGCCTTCAGAATCCCCGACCAGTACATCGCCGCCGCCGCCCGAAGCGATCCCGGCTCCCAGTCCGGTGCTGGCTGAGCCGCAACTGACTCCCGATATCGAGCGGTCGTTACCCCTGGCGCAAGAGAAAGATGATAGCTGGTCTATCGCCCCCAGCCCTACCCAGAGCGAGGAGCCCTTCACTATGCCGGAAGAAAAACCATCCTTGCAGATGGACAGTCTCTCCGAGTCAGCGCCCGACTTTGGAGCAGACTGGCAAGAGCCCTATCCAATACTGGATGAAAGAGACCCCGATTCTGCGCTAGACCCTTATCGGGACCGGCCGCTTTCAACCGTCCCCTACATCAGCCTGTTCGGCGCCCTCTTGCTCATTTTTTCCTTGCTGACGCTTATGTACCAGGCCCAACCGAAGAGTATCGAAGCCGCCCTTAAGGGCATCCCCTGGTTGGGGCCCACAATTCTCAAAAACAACCATTTACAGCACGGGATATCGCTACAAGCGCTGCGTCCGAGCTTTGAGACGATCCAGGGCAATCGCGAGGTCTTCGTCCTTTCAGGCATAGCGGTCAACCGCAATAATATTAGCGTACGTGAGGTCCGAGTCGAAGGGCATATCTTCAACGCGGAGGGAAAAGAAATAGATCGCCAGACCATCTCGGTGGGAAATGCGCTCTCCTCGAAAATCATAAGAGACCTGACGGCCCAGGAGATTTCTATCCTGCAGAGGCTGAATCCCCAGAAGAGATTTGAGATCCCTCCGGATGAGTCCGCCGGTTTTGTCGTTGTATTTCTGAAACCGAGGGCTGAAGTCAAAAACTTTAGTTGTCGGGTCGCAGCAGTAGAGGGGGGGGTTTAAGACGGGCCTTTCTTATTCTTTTCCTTTTCTTCTCCCTCTTTCGGAGTAACGTCAATTTCGTCCGGCTCTTTTATGGATTTGCGGAAATTTCGTATTCCTTTACCGAGGCCCTCGCCGAGGTCGGGAAGCTTGCGACCGAAGAGGACAAGGACGAGCACTAAGATGATCAGGAGTTCCCAAATTCCGAGGCCGAACATAAATCCCCTAACGAAAGGAGCCTATCCCATCTCCACCCTGATTTGCAACTATGCCCTTGCCCACCTGGCCAACCCTGAGTTATTATAGGGCGTGGTATTGCCACGTTCTTCGCTGGTTCCGTTTCTTATCTTTTCCCTAGTCCTCCATATGGGTCTGCTCTTTTTCTCCCGGCCCAGCCTGCCGGGAAAAGGGATGGCGGTCGAGCAGATCCCCATATCCCTGCTGCCCGAATTTAAAGAAAAGGGCGCAGAGCCTTCCGAGGCGGTAAAGGAGGCTCCGACGCGGCCCTCCAGAACCCCTGCGCAGGTGGCGAGAAAATCCACTCCAGTACCTGCGGAGACGGGAAAGCGTACACAGGAGTTCTCCAGACAGGAGCTGTCCAGACAGGATCTCTCCAAAGACGAAAGATTGACAGGACCGGAGCAGCAGGAACGGGGAAGATACACGATCGTCCAGCGGCCTCTCCCTACCTTAAAAGAGCTTCTACCGCCTGCGATCTGGTCTCCCTCCATTGAGCAGCCGAACAACAGAGAAGGGCCTGTCCGCTTAGATACGAGAGAGCCTAAATACGTTTCCTACTTTACCAGCATCAAACGGGCCATCGAACATGTATGGGAATACCCGGAGTCGGCCCTACGGTTGGGGCTGCAGGGAAAACTCGTGATGGAATTTACGATCTCAGGGGATGGCCGCCTGGAAGGGACGCGTCTGATTCGTTCTTCCGGTTTTTCCGTTCTGGATCAGGAGGCGGCGCGCGCCGTGCAGGCCGCCGCTCCGTTTCACGCGATCCCGCCCTGGATCGGCAAAAGCCGTCTGGAGGTGGTTGCCAGCTTCGAGTATCACGACAACCGGCTAAAGTACGGGTATGTACCCTAACAATTTTTAATTCTTGATTTTGAATTTTGAGTTATTCAGAAGTTCTGACAACTCATAACTAAAAATTCAAAACTCAAAACTGAGCTGGCTTTTTGCCTATTCTTTAGCCGGTTCCCACCGAAGCACAGGTTTTCTTGCCGCGCGCGCCTCGTCCAGTCGTCCCACCGGCGTAGTATAAGGAGCGCCTTTCACCAGGTCTGGGTGCTCTTTAGCCTCCCGGGCAATGGAGTTCATGGCGTCGGCAAAGGCATCGAGGATTTCCCGGTTCTCGGTCTCCGTCGGCTCGATCATGAGCGCCCCGGATACCACTAGTGGAAAGTAAATGGTGGGAGGATGAAAGCCGTAATCTAATAATCGTTTGGCGATGTCCAGAGTGGCAACTCCATGTCTCTGCTGAAGACGATCGGTAAAGACGCATTCATGCATGCAGGGCTCCGGGTAAGCAAGCTGATAAGCGCCTTCGAGTTTTTTTCTCAGATAGTTGGCATTGAGCAGCGCCATCCGGCTCGCCTCCTCCAGCCCGTCGGATCCCAGGGAAATAATGTAGGCATAGGCCCGCACCAGAATACCGAAATTCCCAAAGAAGGAACGCACCCGGCCCACAGATTTGGCAAAGTCTTCCCGGAGCACGAAGCTCCCGTCTTTCTTAAGGATGCGGGGCACGGGGAGAAAGTCGCGGAGAAAGCTCTTCACTCCCACAGGACCCGCGCCCGGGCCGCCCCCACCATGAGGGGTGGAGAAGGTCTTGTGGAGATTGATATGCAGCACGTCCACTCCCATGTCCCCCGGCTTGGCTATCCCCATCAAAGCATTCAGATTGGCCCCGTCGAGGTAGACCAGACCGCCCTTCTTATGCACCACCTCGGCAATCTCCTGGATGTTCTTCTCGAAGATGCCCAGGGTATTCGGGTTCGTGAGCATCAAGGCCGCAACCTCTTCGTCCATAACCTCAGCCACCTTCGCAGCCTCTACCATTCCCCGATTACTGGAAGAGATCTGGACTACCTCATAGCCACAAAGAGTCGAGCTGGCAGGATTAGTGCCGTGAGCCGTGTCCGGAACAATGATTTTTCTGCGCGGATTGCTCCGCTCCCTCAGGCAGGCGCGGATGACCATCAGTCCTGTCAGTTCTCCCTGGGCTCCGGCTGCCGGCTGCAAGGTGACGTGAGCCATACCGCTGATCTCAGCCAGCATCTCCTCAAGCTCATAGAGCAATTCGAGCGCCCCCTGAATCAGCTCAGGAGGAGCCAGCGGATGAAGCGAGGAAAAGCCCGGCAGGCGCGCTACCACCTCGTTTACCTTGGGGTTATACTTCATGGTGCAAGAACCCAAGGGGTAGAATTGGCTTTCGATGGCGTAGTTAAGATGCGAGAGCCGCGTGAAATGGCGCAGCACCTCCAGCTCTCCCAGCTCCGGGAAGCCGGGGATGTCATCGCGAAGCAGCTCTGAGGGAATTTTTTCCCCACCTTCCCCTTTTTCCTCGGGCCAGAAAAAGCCGCTCCTCCCCGGCGAGCCGCTTTCAAAGATCAAAGGGGGAGCAGAGCGTCGAAGATCAGTCCCCGGAGAATGTTCTGACAAGGCGCTCGATCTCCTCTCCCTCGTTCATCTCGGTCACACAGACAAGCAGGCAATCTTGCAGTTCAGGATACCAGGGGGCCAGGGGAATCCCGGGAATTATCTTTTCCGCGGCAAAGCGGGACTGGCTCCGGGCCAATCCTTTCGACCTTAAGACAAACTCATTAAAAAAAGGGCCGGTAAAGGCAGGCGCCAGCCCCGCATCCTTTACCAGACGCCCTTGGGCATCGTGCGCCCGGCACACATTGACCTCGGCCAGGCGGCGCATCCCGCTCTTGCCAAGAGTGGCCATAAAAACCGTTGCCGCCAGGGCACAGAGAGTTTGACTGGTGCAAATGTTCGATGTCGCCTTCTCGCGCCGGATGTGCTGCTCGCGGGTGGAAAGGGTCAGGACAAAACCCCGACGTCCCTCGTGATCGACCGTCTCTCCGGCTAGCCTCCCCGGCAGGCTGCGGACAAATTTCTTCCGGCAGGTGAAAAACCCGAATCCCGGTCCTCCCAGAGACATCGGGACGCCCAAACTCTGCCCTTCCCCCACGGCGATATCGGCGCCCCAGGCTCCCGGCGGTTTGAGGAGCGCCAAAGAAAGCGGCTCGGTCGTAACCGTAACAAAAAGGGCCCCGGAGCGAGCACAGGCCTCCTGGATGGGCGCAAGCTCTTCGATCACGCCGAAGAAATTGGGATAACCCACAACGACACACATGGCCTTCTCATCCACCTCTCTTGCCAGGAATTCCGCATCCGTTCCCCCGTTGCGATCAAAAGGAATCTCGACCAGTTCGGTGTCTTCGAGATTTCTGAGATAGGTCGAGACAACTGCTCGATATTGTGGATGAAGCGAGCGTGAAACGAAAACCCTACGCCGGCTTTCCGATTGAATCCGCCGCGCCATCAGGATCGCCTCGGCGGTCGCAGACGCGCCGTCGTAGAGCCCGGCGTTAGATACCTCCATTCCGGTCAGCTGACACATAAGGGTTTGAAACTCATACATGGCCTGAAGCGTCCCTTGACTGACCTCGGGCTGGTAGGGGGTGTAAGAAGTTGAAAACTCTGAGCGGGAGATTACCGCGTCCACGGTGCTGGGGATGGCATGGTGGTAAATGCCGCCGCCGAGAAAAAAGCTCCAGCCTTCGGGGGTGGCATTTTTCGCGGCGAGGGCCGCCATGCGCTTCTTTACCTTCACTTCGGTCAAGCCCGAGGCGAGGGAAATGGCGGCGCGCTCCCTGAGAGATTGGGGGATATGATCAAAGAGCTGCTCGATCCGGCTCAAACCGATAGTCCGGAGCATCTGCTCCTTATCCGAGGCGGTATGAGGGGTATAGCGCATGAAAACTTTTATTCCTCGTCTTCGCTTTCTTCTTCCCCATCCTCCTCCGCTTTTTGCTGTTCCACGTACTCCGCATACTCTTCCGCGCTCATGAGATCTTTGAGGTCATCTTTGTCGGTCATCTCCACCTTGATCAGCCACCCGTCCCCGTAGGGATCATCGTTGATCGTTTCCGGGCTATCCGGCAGGGTATCATTCACTTCGACGACCGTGCCGCTTACGGGCGCATAGATATCCGAAACCGCCTTCACCGACTCCACGGCGCCAAAGGGATCATCTTTGACGATCTTCTCCCCCACCTCCGGGAGCTCCACGTACACGACGTCGCCGAGCTCCTGCTCGGCGTACTCGGTGATCCCGATAATAGCGACCTGGTCCTCCACCAGCACCCACTCATGTTCTTTGGTAAATTTTAATCCTTCAGGATACTCCATCGCTCTCCTCCTTATGACTATTTCCTAATCAGCTCACCGATGATAGAAGGGCAAAGCAACAATTCGAGCTCCCACTCTCCGACCTCTTATCTCCACTTCCACGTCGTTTCCGACATCCGCCTCCTGCGCGCGCACATAGCCTAACGCGATCGACTTACCGAGGGTCGGAGATTTCGTTCCGCTGGTCACCTGACCTATGAGATCATCTCGTTTGAGAATCGGATATTGGCTGCGAGCGATGCCCGGCCCGGTCATCTCTAACCCGACGAGTTTACGCTTCACCCCTGCTTGCTTCTGTTTGAGCAGGGCCTCTTTCCCCAGAAAAGATCCTTTGGAAAATTTGGTAACCCATTCCAGGCCCGCCTCCAGAGGAGTCGTGTTATCGTCCAACTCGTGCCCGTAGAGGGGATAACCCTTCTCCAGTCGCAGCGTATCCCTGGCCCCGAGACCGGCAGGCTGAAGCCCGAGATCGCTTCCCGCATCTATAAGGTTGCTCCACAGCCTCTCGCCCAGGTCGGGATCGCAGTAAAGCTCAAAACCGTCCTCCCCCGTATATCCGGTTCGGGCCACCAGGCAGTGGCTTCCCGAGACCGCGCCGAAGGAAAAGTGAAACGACTTTATCTCTGCCAGGCGCAGAGGGGTCAGACGCTGCAAAATCTTCTCGGCCAGGGGCCCCTGGAGAGCCAACTGAACATAACGGCAACTGGTATCTCGAACCTCCGCCTCGCCCTGTGATTTTCCTTGAATCCACTGAAAGTCCTTATCCGTATTAGCCGCATTGACGCAGATCAGAAAATGGTCCGCTTCCAGCCGGTAGACTACGATGTCGTCGATCGTTCCGCCATTTTCGTTGAGCAACAGATTATACTGCGCCTGACCGATTTTTATCCGGGCGACGTCGTTGGCCGTGAGTCTCTGACAGAGATCCAAGGCATGGGGGCCGGATAATTCGACTTCCCCCATGTGGCTGACGTCGAACAGGCCGGCCCGCTGCCGCACCGCTAAATGCTCCTCTATAACCCCACAGTACTGGACGGGCATCTCCCAACCCGCAAACTCGACTATCTTCGCCCCGTGACTTCGGTGCAGCCGGTAGAGAGCGGTTCTCTTGAGCCTTTGGACCTGAGGTGTGGTTGCCGTTTTCACCCGACTCGGCTCAACCTTCTCGCTGCAGAGACTCCTTCGCCGCCCTCAAGGTATTGAAGAGAAGCATGCAGATCGTCATCGGACCGACTCCGCCGGGGACAGGCGAGATCCAGGAGGCGCGCTCTTTGGCGCTCTCGAACTCGACATCGCCTGCGAACTTACCGCTGGGGAGTCGATTGCTCCCGACGTCGATCACCACCGCGCCTGGCTTGATCCAATCACCGCGGACCAATCCTGCCTTACCGATGGCAACGATTAAAATGTCAGCCCGACCCACCTCGTCCTTGAGACGGGCGGTGCGCGAATGGCAAATGGTTACCGTCGCGTGCCGGGCAAGAAGCATCAAGGCAACCGGCTTCCCGACGATATTACTGCGACCTACCACCGTAACGTTCTTGCCCTTGGGGTCGCAGCCGATGGAATCCAACAGCTTCATAATCCCCATAGGCGTACAGGGTTTGAACCCTTCGCCGCCGAGCAGGAGCATCCCCTGGTTGAACGGATGAAAGCCGTCGACGTCTTTTTGGGGGGAAACCGCTTCCAGGATTTTCTCCGAGCGGATGTGAGCCGGCAGGGGAAGCTGGACGAGGATGCCATGGATCTCCTTGTCCTGATTCAAGTTGTGGATAAGAGAGAGCAGCTCCTTTTCCGAAACCGAGGCGGGGAGAAGATGCTCCCGGGACTGGATCCCTACTTCTTTGCAGGACTTCTCCTTGAGTCTAACGTAGAGGTGAGAGGCGGGGTCGTCTCCTACCAGGACCACTCCGAGACCGGGGACCATTCCCCATCTGCGCTTGAGCCCCTCGATCTCCTCTTTGATTTCTTTCTGGACTTCTCGCGCAACGGCCTTGCCGTCAATGATCATCGCCATAATTCCTCACAGCAGGTTAGGGACTCTATACAGGAAAAAAAGTTTTTGTAAAGACTCCGATATCTTTTCGCCATAACATGGAGCACGGGTGACGTCAAATCCGCTTGAGCTTTGCCGTGCAGGTACCGATTATGGCTGCACGGAATGCTGGACGCTGCCAGATAGGGCCCTACCGTTTTTAACGTACTGGTATTCCACTCATCTTTACCTCGGCCCCCGACCGGGCGCATTCTTCCTCGAAGAGGCGCAGGATCTCCGGATCCTCGTCCTCATATTCGATTTGCATACCTCCCTGTTTGACGGAGACGTCGGACTTGATCTTGCCTGGGACAAGCTTGTGGCGCCGGCTCAGCATCTTGAGTGCCAGGTAACGCGCAGGTTGGTCGCCCGAATTGAAGTGCTGGTGAAACCATCCTTCAGGCGGAACTACCAGCGAGCCGGGACCCCAGGCGAAGCGCATCCTCTCCGCGCCCTCAGGCCACATGAAGGAGTATCCTTGTCCGGTGAGAATCATGACATGCGCCCCCGGTCCATGGCGGTGGGCTTTTTTATAGATGCCGACCGGGAACTGAGAGACGTGAGCGCCCATCGTGCTCTCGGCCAGCTCGAAGAAAATCGTGCGATTGCCCTTGCCCCGCTCGTGCCAGGCGATAGGTTCGATGCTGATCGCGTCCGCGACGAAGTTGGTCTCTAAAACACGATCATTATACAGCCTTCCCTTTCCGCCGAAATAGCCATCCTCGCCTTTGAACCTGTCGGAGAAAACATAGGGGTTGTTCAGGATAAAGTCTTCGCAGTGAAACAGATTGAACACGAGCGGCGCGCTGGTCACGGAAAGAAACCGAGCGTCGCGGTCGCCTTGCCCGTTGAAGTGCTGGTAACATGCGTTCAGGGGAATTGCGAAGAGACTGCCTTTCTGCCACTCAAAGCTCTGCTTGGGCCCGTTCTCCTGCCACATCGTCGTTGCGCCGCGCCCTTCGAGAATGTAGACCAGCTCCTCGAACAGGTGGCGCTGGGGCCTGAGGCTTTTTCCCGGCGGGATGCTGCAAACGTAGGCGTCGTCGAGATATCCGCTTCCGTCGAGATTGATGAAGACGCCGTTGCCCCCCATTCTCTCCCACCACTTGAGCGGAACCTCGTAAACATTCTCGACACCGAAACCCTTGACGACATCGACTCCTTGCGAAGCAGCCCACGTGTCGTAGGGAGTGTCCATCCGCTCCGCATTGCGGTCTATCCTCTCGTAGCTCGGCAAGCTCTCAGCCTTCATAAAATGAACCTCCCGAATAAATTAGACTTTCTCTTTTTCTCTTAAAGCCATCCTGGATGTCAAGCACTGACGGCCTTGACAATCATAGACAGTAGCGAGATATGTTCGAGGATAACCTTTCCAAGGAAAATAGCATGAGTAAAGATGTAGCGAAAAAATTCCTCGCCGCACTGAACCGGGGGGAAGGACTGAGAGACGAGTTTATCTGCTACATGGACTTTGAAGACTACAAGTCCTTTCCCGACCCCTTCCCCCACACCGCCTTCACCGTCAAAGAGGTCCAGGAGAGCATCAAGCGCTATCCCAATCCGGAAAGGCCCCGGGAGCAATTCCACTGGGATATTCATGGGAGACTCCTGACCCCCGCCAGGCCATCGATCCCAACCGTGGCGCTCGTGATGATCCACGGCGGCGCCGCGAACGAATACGAGTTTCTCTTCACTCCCGACGGTCCGGAAAAGTATCTCGATCTCACACAAGGCCCTCCTGGAGACTCCAGGGCCGGCATCGCTCAACACATTGCCTCGTTGGGGATACCCGTGCTCGCGATATCTTTACCCGGACATTACAGCCGCAAAGCCTGGCCCCCGATCCCGACTCGGCGGCCGGAGTTCATCATCGGCGACATTCCCGGCAATAAAGAGCTCGAAAACCGCCTCGCCGTCTACACCTTCCGTATGTGTCTGGAGGCGATCAAGCTCTTGATCGAGCGTCACCTGCCCGAACATAAGCTCTATATGTGGGGCCACTCCACCGGCGGCGAGTATTTCTACCTGATGGAGCAATACGGTTTGAAAAACCCTCTTATCGGTGGTTTGGGCTTCGGCACCGGCATGCCGGCCTGGCTGCGCAAGGAATGGGACCTGGCCGCGGCGGACAAATCGCCGGAGGAGCGGGCCAAGAACTTCCGCGCCATCACTGATCTCAGCCGAAGGTCGCCGGAAGGATACGTAAAAAGCGGTTATGTCGGACCTAACCAGCCGTGGGGGAGCGTGGAGAAGTGGTTCGAGCTTGAGAATCACCGCCGTCCGCAGTTCAAGCCCTTCCTGCAGGACATAGAGCACAGCGCCCACGACGTGCTCCTCGATGAGATCAGAAACATATCGGGGCTGCCGGACGAGGAGCTGTTCATTACTTTCAAGGCGGACTTAAACCGGCTGCGCGGGAAAAAGATGCTCTACTTTGTCGGCGAGCTCGACAAGGGCCACTGGATCGAAGGCGGAAAGAAGGGGTTGGAATTCCGGCGCGAGGTCTTCGCCTTTCGGCGATTCGCCCAGCATGCGGATAAGGTAAGATTAGTCGTCGTCCCCCGCCTCACCCACTACGGCCACGTGGAATCCTACAATGAGCGGTTGGCCAATTTGATGGTGACGGGGTTCAAGGAATACTTCCAGGCAAGTTGAGACATCTAATAAAGATCGCGGCAATCATGAAGAAAAGCATTATATAAGGAGGACCATAGGCGATGAACAAGCTAAGAGAAGAAACGGTTCCATACAACACCGGATGGGCCGCAGAACTCAAAAAAGGACAGATCATCCGCATCACCGCGACGACCACGGTCGATTTCGTGGTTTTCAGGCTGCAAAACCTCAAAGAGCGCTTCGACCAGGCCCGCACCAAAGTCTACAACATGAAGATTTTCATCACGACCGGCGACAAGCTGATGGGACGCAACAATCAGCACATGATGACGATCATCGAGAACACCAACCGGGAAGGAACTCACGACCTTCAGAAAGGAATGTGCAGCGGTTACCGGTTTCAGCTCGCTAAAAAAGAGGGAAAGTTGAGGGACTATTACCACAGAGATTATAAGGACGAAGATATCCCGGACCACGGCTGCTACGAAAACCTCTCCAGGGCTTTGCAGCCCTACGGTATTGATCCGGAGGATATACCCAACCCCTTAAACCTCAATCAACACATGAAGATCGACGGCGTCACAGGAAAGATGGAGCACACTACCATCAGAGCCAAGCCGGGCAGTTATGTGGATCTCAGGGCCGAGATGGATCTTCTCGTCGCCTTCAGCGCCTGTCCTGATATGCCTGTGGGCGGCAAGCCCGTCAACGTAACGATTTACGAACCCTAACCGTTCACCAATTGCATGGGAACGTACCGCATCGGCGTTCTACTGGGCGATGACATCGGACCGGAGATCG
>MGRY01000189.1 GCA_001799045.1 Deltaproteobacteria bacterium RIFCSPLOWO2_02_56_12
ACCAACCGAATTCAGCCTCGATGGGCGGAAGGAGCAGGCTGAACGAGCTCATGCCGGTCGACGTCATCATCACGACGGCAGAACAGAGCAGCAGGACGGATGTGCGAGATAGTTGCATAGGGAAAAAAGATTTGGGACGGTAAATCTTACGTCGCAAAAAGAGATGAGATCGGCGCCTTCCTGGGAATCTCGCCCACTTCTAACAGCATATCCATCTCAGCCTCGGCGAGTTTTCGCTCCGTGTCGGTGAAGGTGAACTCGATCCTGGGATAGCGGGCCGAAGCGAGCAGGGCTTCCCGATCGCCGCCGTAGCACTTGATGAACTCCGCGGCAATTTCATCCAGGTGACCTTCGCTGTAAGCGAAAGAGGCCCGGAAGGCTTTAAGCAATTTTTCCCGCAGCTCCGGATGTTCTTTCAGCAGAGGCTCGCGGACGGCAACCATATGCTTGATAATCTCTGAGAAACCGCGCAGCGCTTTCCATATCTCCCCATCCGTATAAAGACAGCGGGCCGCCGGATCTTTCTCTCCCCGGAAGAAAAACTGATCGAGGAGCACTACGGCATCGACCCTGCCGCCCTTTAAAACATCCAGAAGCTCCTCCTGTGGATGGGATTCCCAGCGGAGCGTCTTTTCATCCACGCCGAAATGGTGCTTCAACAGATAACGATGTATGGCATGGGCCCCCTGATGGGTAGCGATCAGACGGCCGGTGAGATCCCGAGGAGTCTTTATCGGGCCGTCTTTAAGAACGAAGATGCCGTTCCCTTTCATCGTCGATTTCCATTCCGTGGAAATCCCCATGATCGGCGCCCCTTCAAGCTTGCGGCGCAGGAAATTCGGCAGGTAGAGATTGGCGACCTGGACGTCACCTCTGATAAGCGCCTCCTCCTGCTCGTGGCTGGGTGGGTCCGGCAGTTCTATCACAGAGATCGTAAAACCGTCGGGCTTTACCATCCCCCTGGCCAGGGCGTAGTAAGTCCGAAACATGCAAAAGCGGTTGCGATAATGGGCGAAGGTTAAATGCATGAGGCTCCTCAAGACCGTTTCAGCTTTTCTCTTCTCTGGTTGCAGATATCGAGAGCCGCCAGGGCATAAACTTTAGCGCAGTTGATCATATTGTCGATGCCGACTCCCCGTCTCGTTCCTGACGGGGTATCCCATTCGGCCGGGGCCCGCGTCTCCGTGGGATCAACGAGGTGGGTGCCAAAACCCGGACCGTAAGTGATGGCGGGGACTCCGTACCGGGCAATTCGCGAGCCGTCGCTGGTGATGCCGTAGCGCTTCGGCGATGAGTACTCGACCGGTCTCCCAAAAACCTCACGGTGCGCCTTTTCCATCGCCTTGACTAAATACTCGTTCCTGGAGATTTCGTAACCATCCGTTGTGAGATAGAGTTCCACGCGGGTCCTGATCTCTTTGTCTCTCCTCCCCGCCCTGGCGCAGACCGACTCCAGCTCCCGCTGAATCTCCATTGGGGCCGTCCCCGGCAGCGTTTTCAGGATCACATAGAGCTCCGTCAGCGGTTTTGTTCCCGGCTTGAAAGGGTTGCCTCCCTCGACGGCGCCGATCTGGATCGTGGGCAGCATGAACTTGTGCCGGTATTTCCGCTGATACTCCTTCTCCCATTCCTGAATCGCCTGCGCCACCCGGAAAGCCTGGAGGACAAACCTTTCCGCTTTTCCCTCGACCGTAACTTTCGCCCAAACCAGACCCGCATTGCCGATTTGCAGGTGCAGCCCGGTGGGCTCGCCGATGATGCACATATCCGCGGTGACGCCATGATCCATCATATGGCGCGCCCCGACACCGGCCCCGCGATAAGTTCTTCCCTGGAACCTTCCGACCTGGGCCTTCTCTATTTCTCCGACCACGCCCGAGATAATAATATCGCCTTTTAGGGCCACCCCCGCTTTTTGCAGCATCTCGACCGCCTCGATGTAGCAGGGAAAGGCGCACTTCATGTTGACCAGGCCGCGCCCGTAAACCCGGTCTTCCGTCACCACCGTCTCCTGCGGATTATCGAAATGATCCATATGGGCGCAGAACATCAATGTCGCTCCGCCCCCTGATCCTTTGAGCGTCCCGATGACGTTAGGCCTCCCCTCCTCCACTTCCTGATATTTGACCTCCATCCCCAACTTCTCCAATTCGCCCCCGAGATATTCAGCAACTTCCTTCTCTTCTCCTGTGATGCTGACGATATCAGCAAGGTTCCTGGCGAGCTCGATTAAGCGCTCGCGGTCCGGTTGCTCAAGAACTTTATCCCTCATGCTTCCCCTTTCTCCTCTTCAATCCAAACTATCTTATCTCTTTGGCGATTTTTTTTACGAACCCCTCCTGCACCAGCTCCTCCAGTAACGAATTGTCGTAGAACTCCTCAACCTTTCGGCCGCTCGGTTTATCCGTCGGCAAGCCATTTTGGACCGCGGCGGGGTCCGTCAGAGGCACCAAGGCCGTATTTTTGGCGAAATAGTCGTAGGTCTGAGACAGGATTTCCTGGTTGCTCAGCTTCGTATACTTCTGCAGCACCTGAATCGCGAAGCTCTTCTTCTGCTTATAGAGATGCAGGCCCTCGACGAATGCCATCAGAAATTTCTTGGCCACGGGCCGTTCCTGGGCAAGATAGGAACGCCTGGCAACAACGGTTGAGGTGGGATAGTTGACTTTCAGGCTGCCGAGGTCAGCCAGTATATTGAGTCCTCGCGATGCGGCGGCAAAAAGCGCCGGCGGTGCAAGCATCGTAGCTGACGCTGCGCCTGATTCGACGGCTGCGATTCTCACTACGTCCGGACCCGATTGAACCAACGTGACATTCCGGGTCCCCACTCCTAACTTCTCCATGGCGAACCGCACGGCGACTTCCTCAATGCCTCCGAGTCGTGCGATCGCTATTCTCTTTCCTTTGAGCTCTCCGGGCGAGTGAATGGTTTTACCCGTTACCAGGCCATAGGGCATAAGACCGTAGGAAGAGGCTAGAATAACGATCTCGGCGCCCTGAAGGATTGCCTGGATAGGAGACGATCCTCCGATGTGGGCAAAGCCGATCTCATTGGCTAACAGCCCTTGAATGTTTGTCGAACCCCCTGCGATGAAGATGAGTTCTGTGTTCAATCCATACTTTTTAAACAGCCCCGCCTCGTAGGCGACCCAGAAAGTCAAATTCTGCCCTGAAGTGCCCGAGTAACTGATGCGAACTGTCTGCGCATAACCGAATTGAGGAACAAACCCTAGCGCAAAGAAGATCATGACCATCACCAACCGCTTAAACATAGAAAGCCTCCTTGATGGAATCAAACATTGGAGTTTCAAACCACAGCGCCGGCAAATTCAATCCGTCATCCGAGCTTTAGCTACCTTTAGAACCCAACCGACGTACTGTCAAGGGCGCGGTAGTTGTTGACGATATTTAGCTTTTCGCTTAAAGTAAGGAGACGATGGTTCTCGGCTTGGATATTGATGGCGTGGTAGCGGATTTCCTCTCGCCTTTCCTGCGCGTTGTGGAAAAGAAAATCGGCAACGGGCCCATCCCGCCTGAGACTATCACGGATTTCAACTTTAAAGACCACCCCGTCCTGTCGGAAAAAATCGTGGACGAATGTATGGCGGCGGTTTCCTACGACCCCGGCTTTTGGCAGAGGCTTGCTCCGCTCCTATCCGCGGAACAATGGCAGAAACTCGACAATCTCGGCCGCAAGGAACAACTGGTTTTCATCACCCACCGCTACGTGCGCGAGACTTACGATATTCACGAAGTTACCTGTGATTGGCTCAAGCGGCACGGGGTCGGTAAGCCGGTCGTTTACTGCACCCAGGAGTCCAAATCAAAACTGGTCGATCACCTGGGGGTAAGTCTCTTCGTGGATGATCGGCACGAAAACTGCCGGGACGTGGCTGAAAATACTCGGGCCATGGTGATGATGCCGCACCGCCACTACAATCAGAGTTTCGACCACCCCAAAGTCAAAAGGATCCGAAACTTCAACGAACTTTTCTCCTATTTTCCTTGACAGGGCGCCTGCCTGAAACCCGCTTTTCCACGGCTTTGCCGTTCCTCTGCCGCAGCACCGGTCCGTTCCCCGAACCGAGAATCAAGCCGCCCCACTTTTTGGCCACCGCCATGCGCGTCTCCAAGCTCGGCTCGACAACCGGCGGAAACTTGTCGCGCCACTCCCACGGTCGGGTTGCGTCAAAGATCAGGCGCGAATTGAAACCCTTCTTATCCGGATCGATGGCCGGATCGAGCGGCCCGGACCAGGCGCGCCGGATGAGGTCGGTATCCCGTTCCGGGTCGCAGCGCGTGCACATCGCCCAGACGACATCCTGCAGATCGGTAACATCGATGTCGTCGTCCACCACCACGATATACCGTCCAAGGTAGGCGCCGGCATGGCACATGGCCGCGATCATGGCAGCCTGCTTTGCATGTCCCGGGTAGCGTTGTTTGATGCTTACGGCCAGAAGCAGCCGACAGCCGCCCGCCTCATGGCACCAGGCGCCCGTCACGTCCGGCACTCCGGCCTGTTCCAGCTTTTCCCACAATAGCGCGGCGCGCAGCAGGCCGCGGTATGCGGTGAATTCTGCCGGCGGCTTGTATGGGGGAGTCCCCACGATAATCGGGTTATTCCGATAGTAGAGGTTTTCAACCTCCATTACCGGCTCCTCACGCTGCGAGGAGGCGTAGTAGCCGGTCCACTCGCCGAAGGGCCCTTCCGGCGCCGTTTGATCCGGCCTGATGAAGCCCTCGACCGCGATCTCCGCAGTGGCTGGAATCGGTAAGCCCGTCGCCCGACCGCGCACGACCGGGATCGGCTCGCCCTTTAGCGCGCCGGCATAGTCGTATTCGCTGGTCCCCCATGCAACTTCAAGTGACGCAGCCATGAAAACCGCGGGGTCCTGACCGAAAACCATGACCACCGGCATCGCCTCTCCCTTGGCGAAATATTTGTCGCGCAGAACCCGCCCGTGCTTTCCCGGTGAGATATAAAGCGTCACCCGCTTTTTGTCGGCAATGGACGCTCGATAGCAGCCAAGGTTCACCCAGGGGCTATCGGGGTCTTTAATGACGTCGACCGTCCCGGTGCCGATGTAGCGTCCGCCGTCAAGCTCGTGCCACTTTGGAGTTGGGAAAATACTCAGGTCTACGTCACGCTTGGAAACGACATTCTCCAAAATCGGTCCGTCTTTGACTTCTACCGGCGGGATAGCATTGGGAATCTCTTTCGAGCGCTTGCGCCAGATAGGGAGCAACTCTCTCCATGATTTCCCCGTCGGCATCCCCAGAAGGAGCGCTGTCCGGCTCGAGGAGCCGAGCGTGTTGCTGACAATCCGGAAACCGCGGGGATAATCCTTGATATCGTCGAACAGCACCGCCGGCCCGTTGATCTGGTGCTGTGCGAGATCGGTAATGCCTCCTATCTCTTCGTTCCAGTCCGCGCCGCGCACCAGGCGCAGCTCGCCCAATTCGTCCACCTGCTTTAAAAAGTCCCGGAGATCGGTATACGGCATCTGGTTTCTCCTTCCGTCAGTCGCTCGTGGCAATTCCTTTACGGAGTTTTAGCAAAGCTCTATAAGGAAAACATGTTTTGTGTCAAGCAAAGTCCGGATCCTATAATGAAACGCTTCGGTACTCAGCGCCATTAAGGGGCTAATCTCCTCAAGAGGCGTCCCTCGCCCTCGATCAACTGGCGAATGCGCAGCATCTTTAGCGCCTCCCAGACCATGGCGATTGTGCTTGTTACAATGGGAACTCCGAGTTCCGCCTCCAGCACTTCTATGTGAGGGGCGGTGAAATGGGCGCAGGGAACGTAGACTCCGTCGCCCGGGTGGGCCCAAAAGGTCTCCTTGATATGTCGATAGGCCGTCGCCAGAGGGATGTCGTGGATTTCAACGACGTGCTTCCTAAGACCTCGTATCCCGGCCACCGTAAATCCCGAGCCTTCCAGAAAAGCCCGCACCCGCTCATTCTGATCGTCATGATAGGGAGAGGCCACGACAATGCGCTTAAGCCCAAGCTCCCGAAAAGCCTCCAGCGCAGCGGTCTGGCTGGTCGAGGTGGGAATGCCGGTTTGGTTCTGAATCCGCTCTATAATCTTTCGATCGGCGCCCGGGCCCAAATGGCGCACCATAGGGGCGCCCCCGATCGTTATGATGTCCACACCGCGCTGCTTGAGAAAATCAGCCGCCCTATCAATCTGCCCTAAGGATCGCTCCAGGTCTTCTTTTTTGAGGATCTCAATAGACAGGAAGCTCATGGCAAGAGTGACGCCTTCGGGGACCATACGGAAAAAATCCGACATGAAAGTTTCCGCTACCACCGCGGGGTAGATATGTCCGATCCTTGCGCGCCATCCGTACATAGGTGCAACCTCCTTCTTCCCTGAAAATTCCGCCCTTGTTCTTGGCTCCTAGCGATAGAGACTATCAATGTAGCCGGAGGCCTCGAGCTCCCGGACAAAGCGCGGCTCAATCAGATCCTCGGGCTTTACGTTTTTTGCTTTAGGGTTGCTCTGAGCCGTCACGTTAATGACCGTCTGCAACCCGGTGGCAGACGGGGCAGGAATCTTGAGAATGCTCTCGCGAAAATAGGAGTAAGTTTCGTGCAACCGGGTAGGATCGTCAATCTTGCTAAAGCGCTGCAAAATTTTCTTTATCGGCTCCGGCCGGGTCTTAAAATAGCTTATGGCCTTTACATAGCCGCGTATAAAACGTCTCACGGTATCGCTCTGATCGCGCATGATAGTCCGGGTCGTCAGGATGCCGGTGTTGAAATAAGGGATGTTCAGCTTAGTTGAATCCAGAAGAACGTTAAGGTTGTACTGTTTGGCCGACAGACCGAACGGCGCATTGACGATGGTCCCGTCGATATGGCCCTTGATGAGGGCGGCTAGACGCGCGGCTTCGTCGCCGATCTGGAGAATTTTCACCTGTTTTTCCGGATTGATCTCCACGTGCTTCAGCATGAGACGGAGCGCAAAGTCGGCAGAGGCGCCATACTGGCTGATGGCAAGAGTTTTTCCTGAAAGCTGCGAAACGTTCTTGATATCCGATCTGGCAACCAGTTGGTAGGTCATCATGTCCTGAGATGAGGCGATATAAACCACCGGGCCGCCGGCCAAGTAGGCGCTGAGCCCGGGCGGGCCGGTCAGTTGTCCGAACTGCACATCGCCGGCTATTATTGCCTGGGTGTGAGTGGTTCCGCCGCGCATAAAAATGAGAGACGCCTGGAGCTTGTTCTCTTCGAACAGCCCCTCCTCTTTCATGATCCAGACAAGGCTCGACGGCGGATTGACGGCGCTATATCCTACATGGAGAGAGGTTATCTCTTTGCCCTGTGAAAGAACCGGGCTTGCCGAAATCATGAGCAGCATCAAGGCGATCACCGTGATTGATCCTGGGTTTAATCTTCTCATGGCGCCATTCCTTTCAGGTCCCAAATAATTGGGGCGATAATACCGTCTGACTGTTTTTTGCCTGCTCGTAAAGAGCGATTTCTATGCCACGAGTAAATGATACTCGTCCATTTGTCAATGAACGAATTGTAATAGCGATAAAACGCCCTTGATTCATCTGACCTGGACATGCTAGGAGCAGTTAAATTATCTGGACACGAGGAAAGCAGTTATATAACGGGTGAGACCGTTCATGTGAATGGCGGCTGGCTGATGCGGTGAGAAACAAAAGGAGATCGGCAAACCGGTAGTGACGAGCTGTCAGGCCTACATCTGGCACGCGCTGAAACTGGCTAACGTCAAAGAAAAGATCTCCGGCTTCGGCCGGCTTATGGCGAGCCTGGAATAAAGCTAGAGAAGCGCTTTTAGCTGAGACTCGTCAAAACCCAGAATCTTCTTCTTCCCTTTGATCACCACGGGTCTCTTGAGGAGGTTCTGCTCTTTGAGGATGAGCTTGATCGCTTCCTCCTTCGACGGGGGCTTCTGCTTCATGTTCCTTTCCCGATAGAGAGAGTTCCTGGAGTTGAGAAAGCCGGTAATCGGGCCATCCCCGATGATTTCTCTGAGCTCGTTCTCGCTCAAAGGATTCTTTCCGTACTCTCTCTCTTCCAGCCTCGCCCCTTTTGCCTGCAAGAAACTTCTTGCTTTGCGGCAGGTGGTTCAGCCGGCCTTGTAGTAGAACCTGATGCTGTCAGCCATTTTCGCCCACCAATCTAAGTGATAAGAATTTGAGCCTTGGCCACTGAGAACCCAAAAGTCGCCTCCATGATCACTGCTCCTCCCCGAAATTTGTCCTCAAGGACGCATCTCGCAGACCACATCCACCAGCGCCGGCTTTCCATCCTTCACGACCCGAAGCGCCTCGCTGAGCACCTTCGGCAACTCTCCGGGGACCGTGATCGGCCCCGTGCTCCAGATACCAAAGGAGCGCGCCGTCGTGGCGAAGTCCACGGCGGGCTCTTCGATACGGATCCCGTAAATCTTGTTCTCAACCGGCCTTCCCCTGAGCCGGGCCATCCGCTCCTGATGTTCCTCGTCGTTGTAGTAGGAGCGGTTGCTGAAAACCACGATGAGAAGCGGGATGCTGTAATGCGAGGCCGTCCAAAGCCCGCTGAGGGTAAAAAGGAGGTCTCCATCGGGCTGGAAATCAACGCAGATCTTTCCCCTGTTTTTCAGCGCAAGGGCGGCCCCCAATGACGCCGGAAGGCCGTAACCCAAGCCCCCCCCTTTGTACTTGCCTAAGATCTGGTTGAATTTGCCGGCGTCAAGGTAGAGGTTCTCCGCGCCGTAGCGAGTGCTGTTC
>MGRY01000190.1:0-5458 GCA_001799045.1 Deltaproteobacteria bacterium RIFCSPLOWO2_02_56_12
CGGCGCCTGCGCCCGCCAGAAACACGGCGCCTGCGCCCGCCAGAAACAGCGTCAGCGCGACCAGCCCCGACAACACTCGGACATTTCGCATATCGTTCCTCGAAAAGCTCAGTGGTTTTTACTCCAAGCCGGACGAAATGTCTATCCCTGCCTCGGAGCCGGCCCCGATTTGACATGACAGTGCCTTATCGAATAGTGTCGGCCTCAAAATTCCCGCTGGGGGCTGGTTGCTGCGGGTCTCATCGGGCTCAGGGACCTAGGCCGGCGCAAAACTCAGCTAAGGATCAGATCTAAGCTTGAAGGGAGATTAGAAGATGAAAAAGGGCTCACGGTTTCTTTGGCTTTTGCTTTTCACGTTAGCGGTCTCGCTTATCCTTGGAGATTCCCGAAAAATAACTCCGTTCACATGGGCCGCCTCGGATCCGGCCCCCAAGCTCCCACCGGTCCTCTCCTTCGCTACCGCAGCCGAAGGCACCAGCAGCTACATCGTGGGCGGGGCCTTTGCCAGCATTCTAAAGAAATATTTATCCATCAAAGTGGCGATCGAGCCCAGTGGCGCCGCCAACCGTTGGGTTCCCCTTATGGCCAGACAGGAAGTAGATTTCGGCATCCACTGCTCCTACCCGGACATGCACGACGCCTATTACGGGTTTCTCGGTTACAAGCAGATGGGGCCGCAACCGGTGCTGAGTTTCGCCGATGGTCATATCGTCCCGTGGGGCCTGATTTCCAACGACGCCAACATTAAGACCGTTTACGACTTAAAAGGAAAGCGCCTCTATGGAAAGCTCGTGGGCCAAAGCTTGTATGAGCGAGGGGTCCCCGCGCTTCTTTCAGCTGCAGGCCTGACCGGTCAGGTGGAGGTGCTTGCCTTTCCCAATGTGGGAGAGGCCGCGCGGGGTCTGGCGGAGGGCAGGGCTGAAGCTGTGGTCTACCTGCCCACGGTGGCGCCGTTGCTCGAGGTGAGCCGAACCAGCCGGCTTTATGCCGTGGCGGTGCCCAAAGAGGTGGTCGACAAAGTGAACAAAATAGAGCCCTCGATCATGTATGGCGTCTGGAAAAAAGGAGAGGCCTTCGCCGCCCAGGACACCCCCAGCATGTTCTTTGGCTGCGGGATGGTGGTGCGGGAGACGCTCAGCCCCGCAGTGGTGTCCACTATCTTGAAAACCATTTACGACCACTACGATGAATACAAAGGATCTCATTCCGTCCTGCCGGAATGGACGGCCGAAAACGGAATCCGTATTCACGTTACCCCGTTCCATGCCGGGGCGGTCAGGTATTACAAAGAGAAGGGGCTCTGGACGGCTCAAGTCGAGAAGCGAAACCAGGAGCTGATCGCCAGGCGCCGCCGGTAAGAAACCCGATGGAGGCCACCGAACTTTTAGACCGAACCGGTGAAGCCCTGGCGGCGGGGAGAAGTCGCCGCTATTCGGGCTTCATGGGGAAGTTTATCTCGGCCCTGCCCCTCATCACCTCCAGCTATATCCTCCTTTATGTGGGCGACTTCTTCGACTACCTGGGCCTTCATCTCTATGGCGCCCATCGCGCTCTGGTATACGCCTTCGCCCTTATCCTTGTGTTTCTTCTGGTTCCAGCCGGTAAAAAGGCGCCGCTGGACCGACTGCCCTGGTACGATGCCCTATTAGCCGCCGCCGGCGCCATCAGCTCCCTCTACATCTTTTTTAACTGGGAGCAAGTAACTCTTTTCTATGGCCAGCCTACCCTCCTTATTCTCGTCCTGGGCGGGATTACGCTCCTCACGACTCTGGAGGCTGCCCGGCGCACCGTGGGGTCCGCCGTCGCGATCCTCGGCGCCATTTTTATTTTTTACGTTCTGTTTGGCAACTACTTCCCTGGATTCCTCTTCACCAGGGGCTATTCCTACGCGCGCATGATCGGCCACTTCTATACCTCGGATGGCGCCCTTTTTGGCCTGGCGCTGGAGATTTTTACCGTCATCGTCGCCACCTATGTCATTTTCGGCCAGTTCATCCAGGTTTCCGGGGCGGGCGACTTTTTTCTCAAGCTCGGCATCTCGCTGGTCGGAGGGTATCGGGGAGGCCCGGCCAAGGTATGCGTCTTTGCCTCAAGTCTCTTCGGCACCGTCTCCGGAAGCGCGGTGGCCAATGTCGTCGTGGATGGGCCGATCACCATCAACATGATGAAGCGCCTGGGATACCGTGCCGCTTTTGCCGGAGGGGTCGAGGCGGCCGCTTCCAACGGGGGACAAATCATGCCCCCGGTCATGGGCGCCGCAGCCTTTCTCATGGCCGAGATCCTGGGAATGCCCTACTGGTCGGTTGCCGTCGCCGCGTTTCTCCCCGCCTTGCTTTACTATGTGGCCCTTTATTTTATGCTGGACTTTGAAGCCGCGAAGACCGGGCTCAGCGGTTTGGATAAAGAAGAGATCCCGCCGTTCTTTGAGATTCTAAAGGAAGGCTGGTTCTTTCTTATTCCCATTGTCGTTCTCCTCTTTTTCATCGGCTATCTCGGATACAACGTAGCCAAGTCAGGCCTTTACGCAACATTGTCCTTGGTGGCGGTTTGCTATCTCAGAAAAGAAACCCGGCTCAGCCTGAGCAAAATAAAGAGCGGGCTCGAACAAGGAGCGCTGGCCTTCGCAGATCTTGGACCCGCGGCCGGCGTCATCGGCATTATCATGAGCGCGGTTTCGCTCACCGGCCTGGGCATGACCCTTTCCTCCGGACTCATCGAGGCTTCCGGTGGTCATCTCTGGCTTTTACTCGTGCTCACAGCCATTGCATCGATCATCATGGGGATGGGGGCATCGACCCTGTTGGTCTATATTGTGCTGGCTATGTTTGTGGCTCCGGCCGTCATTAAGATGGGGGTGGAGCCTTTGGCCGCCCACCTTTTCATTTTCTACTTTGGCTGCATGTCCTTGGTTACGCCGCCGGTCGCTTTAGCGGCCTATGCAGCGGCGGTCATTGCCAAGGCGGATTACTGGCAGACCGGATGGGAGGCAAGCAGGCTCGGGATTGTAGGCTACATTGCGCCTTTTATTTTCGTTTATCAGCCGGCGCTGCTGTTGCACGGATCAACCGGCGAAGTTTTGCTCGCGGCGACGACGGCAGTGATCGGAACTATTGCCCTCGCCGGAGCCATGTCCGGATATTTCTTTGGCTCGGTATCCTGGTGGCAACGCATTTTACTTGGGGTGGGATCCGTAACGCTGATCTATCCCGGCTGGAAGACCGATCTCATCGGCCTGGCCCTGGTGCTGGTCGTGGTGGCGGGGGCCAAGCTCGCTAACATGTTTGGCCGCCGGACCGAGGTGGCGCAACGGGACGTAGGCTGACAGGTGATCGTTGAGGCGATTTGGGAGTTGTCAGTGGCCGGACCTCAAAAGCAAATCCCTATCATTTAGAATCGATTAAAGCGGGCGGCAAGCGCCTTCACCACAAAGGCGCACGGCCGATTCCGGATCGCGGCGACAATCAGCCGGTTCTTGAAGCCGGGAATACAGATCACGCGGCCTCTCTCAAGGGCAGCGAGCGATTCCGCGACTACATCTTCCGCTTTCATCCAGAGGAATTCCGGAATCCTCGTTTTATAGTCCCCATATCCCGGATGGTCGTGAAACTCGGTGTGGGTCAGGCCCGGACAGAGGGCCTGGGCTCGGACTCCGCTACCCTTGAGCTCGTCTTGCAGCGCTTGTGAAAAGACATTCAGGTATGCCTTGGTGGCCGAGTAGGTCGCGTTCCTTACGCTTCCCATGAAGGCCGCGATAGAGGAGACGTTGATGATCGACCCGCGCCCTCTGGCAATCATCCCGGGCAGCGCCGCCCGGCACAGACGCACGGTAGCGAGAACATGGACTTGAATCATTGCTGCGTTTCTTTCAGGCGGGACATCCACAAACTTTCCCGGCACACCGAACCCGGCATTGTTGATCAAGACTTCCAGATCTCCGATCTCGCCGATCTTCTTCTCAACCCGTTCGACGTCGGCAGGATCAGAAAGATCGGCGAGGAAAACTTGGGCGTTAACATGAAACTCTTGTTGCAATTCGTCGGCAAGGCCCTTTAGCAGCTCCCGGCGCCTTGCCACAAGGACAAGGTCATGGCCTTGAGCAGCTAGAGCGCGGGCAAAGGCCGCGCCAATCCCGCTCGAAGCCCCGGTGATTAAAGCTGCGCCTGTTGGTGAACCCACCAAGTCGAAACACCGCCTATCTTGGAAAGGATTTTTCTCTTGTTATGTCCTGCGGGCGAACTTGTTTAGAAAATCATCTTGCGAGCGGCCAAAGTCCGGGCGCCTGCCAAATACGTGGACCAGTTTGCCGCCGAGCTTTGGCACGGTAATGCGAAAAGGACCACCCCATTCCCGCTTCGGCAAGATATTCCGGTAATTTTTTGGCAACTCACCTTCGAAAACTTTCCAGCAACCGTCGGCCTTGAAGTGGTCGTACGCGGCGTCCGGGTGTTTTGCCACGAACCGCCAGAAATCC
Source organism: Deltaproteobacteria bacterium RIFCSPLOWO2_02_56_12 (assembly GCA_001799045.1). Taxonomy (GTDB): domain Bacteria; phylum Desulfobacterota; class Binatia; order UBA9968; family UBA9968; genus UBA9968. Next base: position 4,472 of record MGRY01000190.1, read on the forward strand.
AACCGCCCCGGCCTGAGGATGAAGAACCAATATGTGGCCGCTGCAACAATGACTGCTATTGCGAATTCGATCATCGTCGGTCTCGCCCTTTTTTTCTACTACTTCGGCTGGCAGGCAACCGGCCACACAACACGCGTACCCTGCGGCCAGATTCGACCATCGATGGTCGCGTACGGGATTGTAACCGCTGATTCCTGGGGTTTGGCGCCGGCTTCGTGGTAGATCACAAGAGGATCGAATAGATTCGCACCTCCCGTTGACCCGCGGGCGCCTACTATCAGATCACCGTTTGGGCTTTTGCGCGTCGTGAGATGAAGATGGGGATACCCATAGGCGCGGAAATGCCCCCCGGTGGTGCCGGTTTTCCCTGAACGTGCGACCACCTGTCCCGCGACCACCCTTACGCCTATCGACAGTTCAGGGAGAGATAGGAGGTGTTGGTATTTCGAATAGACCCAGTAAGGCAAGCCGGTATCATCCGGTGAATGGCGCAGCCACAGATAGTTCCCTTCCAACTGTCCCCCTTCGTCCTTGGTTGCCACCGTGCCTGCTGCCAGGGCCAGAAGAGGGGTTCCTTCGGCCAGCGAGATGTCAATACCGCCATGGTAGCCACCGAATTCCCAACTCGGCCGCCTGCTGCCGTCATAGCGGGTTTCCGACCCGAATGGCGAGGCAATCTCCGGACAACGGGCTTTGTCGGGGAAAACAGCCTGCAAACCGCTTGGTCTGATCATCTCATCTCCGCGAGCCGGCTCCATCGTTTGCTCCTGCGGCATGCCCGGTTGCCTCCGGCGATCCTGAGATGCGCCTTGCAATCTCCCCGGCAGCACCAAAGTCACCAGCCAAACAATTAGTATGAGCGGGATTATCCGTCTTGTCATGGGCCCTAGAGTAAAGACAGAGGGGATTCTCTTGCTTTCTCACGCAGTTGTCAAGGTGATTCGACCCCGGGCATTTGGCCCAATGGAGAGTAAATTACCCTTTTTA
>MGRY01000190.1:5485-5766 GCA_001799045.1 Deltaproteobacteria bacterium RIFCSPLOWO2_02_56_12
CACCCACCATTTCAACGTTATTGGATAGCGATGGATTCCGTTTGGAATTTCAACCAAACTTTTTCACGCCAGCCTTCTTTGCAGCCTTCTGCAAATCTTCGTCGAGCGTGGCCAGCGGTATGCCTAGTCTTAAGGCCAGTTCGAGGTAGGAGGCATCGTAAGCGGATAGCTTGTATCGCCGCGCCAGTTGAAGGGTATCAGACAGCGCGTGTGCGAATGTGGCCGCGTCCACCTCAATATCCACGCCTTCCAGCATCTCAAGAAATGCCCCGCTCCGCGCT
>MGRY01000191.1:0-5694 GCA_001799045.1 Deltaproteobacteria bacterium RIFCSPLOWO2_02_56_12
GGCCGTCGGGGTCGGAGAAATAGATACAGCGGGGGTCGCCTCTGCGGCCGCTGACTTTACAACCGCTCTCCTCCAACAAGGCCTTTACTTTCTCATATTCACCGGACTTTAAACGCAGGGCCATGTGGTTCATCTCGCTGCCGCCGTGTATCCTTTCTTCCTCTTCCACCTCGAAGAGCGCCACGCCCTGGCTGCCGCATTTGAGGAAGAGCTGCCAGGAGCTTTCGCGCTCTACCTCCATGCCCAGAAAGTCCACATAGAACTTTTTGGCGCGGGCCAGGTCTTTAACGTGGAGGACGACGTGGTCGATGCCGGTGATTTCGAGAGGTGACTTCATAATACCTCCGGTTCCGCTCAAATGGCCGAGCTTTGCCTGTCGGGGAAATGAGCTGCCGTATCTTAGTCCAAGGCGGCCGCCGGCATCAAGGAGATTTCGTGTCCGTAGCCGTGAATCGTGCGCCTTGCTTCTGCGGCGGACGGAGCAGGAGGCTCAGCAAGGCCGAGCTCACCAGCGCCATGATGAAGAGGCTGAAGGAGAGGAGGTAGCTCCCGGTGATATCGAAGAGGAAGCCGAAAAAAGGCGGGCCGATGGCGGCAAAGCTATGAGTCAGAAGGATGCCCAAACCGCGCACGGTCCCGAGGGACAGCCGCCCGAAGTAGCTGGCCCAGATGATATCGGGCAGCACCAGGTTTCCGCCAAGACCGGTGCCGTAGAGGAAAAATCCCAGGTAGAGCGGGACGACGTGGCTCGTCGTGATCGCCAGGGAAAGTCCCGCGGCCTGAAGCAAAAACTGCAGCATGACCGCTTTGCGAACATTGATGCGCTCCGAGAGAAGACCCCAAAACAGCGGCGAGGTGAGCTGCATGAAAGCGATCACGCTCATGACGGTGGCGGCGACGACCGCCGGATGGCCGATGTCCGTAACATAGGAAAAGATATGCAGGTTTAACCCGGTGATCCCCACGCTGGCGATGCCAATGATAACGACCATGAGCCAAAAGGAGGCGGTACGCATCGCTTCTCTCCGGCTCCAGACGACTTCCTCCGACGCGGCCTGGCCGGATGTTCCCGGTCGCTTCTTTTCAGAGGAGAGACTCTCGAAAGGAGGGCTGGATTCCCCGTCAGGATGGAGACCCATATCCTCGGGGCGCCGCCGCATATAACTAAAGGCCGGCCCCACCACCAGAGCTAAAGTAAGCAGACCAAATACCGCCCAGGTCAGCCGCCATCCGAGCCAGACAAGAAGCGAGGCGGCAAATATCGGCATTCCGACTTTGCCAAAGCCTATTCCCATGCTGGAAATGGCAATGGCACGTCCGCGCCTGCGAATGAACCAGCGAGCGATGGTTACGTTGATGATCATGGAGCCTATGAAGGCATCGCCGACGCTCACCACGCTCCAGCGCACGAGCGCGAACTGCCAGAACTCATCAACCTGGCTGAGAAGAATGAAACCGGCGCCCACCACCAGAGCGCCAAAAGTCATCAGCAGCCGGCCGCCGTGGCGGTCCACCAGAGAGCCGACCACGGGGGCCAGGCCAGCGCCGATCAGGCTTTCGCCCGAGCGGAGCAGGGAGAAGACCCCGCGCGAGACTCCCAGATCTTCCGTGAGCGGTTTGAGAAAAACGCTTAACGTGCTTGCCAGAGTGAACGTCGAGGCGACGTTGGCGAGAAAACCCACAGCCACGATGTACCAGCCGTAGAAGAACTGCCGCTTCTTAGGACGGCCCCCTGCCCCTTCCATCGATTCCACGCCCATGCCTTATCAGGGATGCATCAGCCTGTGCAATTGACGCGGAATGACTCGGCGCGAGGCGGCAGGAAAGAAAAAAATCAAATGGGCAGGGACAGTTGCGTGGCATCCCTGGCTTTTTTCAAGGGCCTGCGGGCGAGCTGCTTGATCTCGGCTTCGAGCCAGCGGAGATAAAGGCGGTACGTTCTGCGTTTTTCTATTGCCGCGATGCAGAGGGAGCGGACCGAAAGAGCATACTCCGGCCACTTTTCTCTCACGACGCGCGGCAGCCTCAAATAACCCGGCGCATCGTCGCAAAACAGGCCGCTGCGCGCGATCGTCCAGACGTCGCACTGTTTCTCGCCTGCGGGGATCCGGGTCGTGAGCGCCGATTGTCTTGAGAGGCCCTGTAGCAAATGGGTCAGTTCATGGCCGATAGTATTGTAGGTCAGTTTGCGGACTTTAAGTCGAATCGTCAACTTGGATTCGGGCGTGGGATAACGCGGCAGCACCGCGCTGCCGAGGTGGACCTTGGTATGGCCGATGGTGATGCCTTTCCCGTCCAATTCCGGAAACTGCCGCAAGGCAAGCTCCAGCATGACCAGCGCCCGCCGGGTCAACCGCCTCTTCATGTGCGCCGTGAATACAACGGAGATGTCCATTCTTTTTTGCCCGCTTCCGCCTTAACTACCGACCTTTTAATAGCAATCCAAAGCAACAAGCAACCGCCAGGCGGATAAATCCCTTGCTCCAACCGAGGAAAATTAGTAGGGTGAGATCTTACCGGAGATTTTCATTTGGCGCGGAAATATTTTTTAAAACCGAGCGGCCTGCCTGAGCGCAGCCCTGCGGGGATCGATTACCAAAAAGAGCTGAACCAGGCCCAGTATGAGGCGGTGACGGCGACCGAAGGGCCGCTCCTGGTCATCGCCGGCGCCGGGACCGGCAAGACGCGCACGCTGGTCTTCCGGGTGGCCCATCTGGTGGAGATCGGCGTCGATCCGCGCTCGATCCTGCTCCTGACCTTCACCCGCAGGGCCGCCGAGGAGATGCTCCGGCGGGCGAGCCTGCTGATCGACAACCGCTGCGCCAGGGTATCGGGCGGCACCTTCCATTCCTTCGCCAACTCTATCCTGCGCCAGTACGGACGGAAAATCGATCTCTCCCCTGCCTTCACCATCATGGACCGGCCGGACAGCGAGGACGTGATCCAGCTTCTGCGCGCGGAGATGGGGCTGAACACCAAAGAGCGGCGTTTCCCCCGCAAGCAGACCGTGGGGGAAATTTACAGCATGGCCCTCAATAAACAGTGGACCATTCCGGAATTGATCGAGCGGGACTATCCCCATCTCACCGACTCGCTCGAGGAGCTGCTCCGCCTTTACGAACGCTACGTGGATTACAAGAAGGGTAAGTCCCTGCTCGACTACGACGACCTTCTGATCAGGCTCAGGAATCTGCTGGCAGGCCACGAGGAAATTCGCCGCCGCCTCTCCGACACCTACCGCTTCATCATGGTGGATGAATTCCAGGATACCAACCGGCTTCAAGCCGAGATCGTCCGCCTTCTGGCCGCAACCCATGACAACGTCATGGTCGTCGGCGACGACGCCCAGAGTATCTATTCCTTTCGCGGCGCCAATTTCCGCAACATCATGGACTTTCCCAAAGAGTTTGCCGGCACGAGGATCATATCCCTCGAAGAGAACTACCGCAGCACCCAGCCGATCCTGAGTTTCACCAACGAAATTATCCGGCGCGCCAGGGAGAGATACGAGAAGAGCCTGTTTACCCGCAAGCAAGACGGCGATACCCCGCTGCTTGTCCAGGCGGAAAGCGAGCAGGCGCAATCCCGCTTTGTCTGCCAGAAGATATTGGAGCTAAGAGAAGAAGGGGTGCCGCTCTGGGATATCGCCGTTCTCTTCCGCTCGAGCTTCCATTCTTTCGATCTGGAAATAGAGCTCGCGCGCCACAACATCCCGTTTGTGAAGCGCGGCGGCTTTCAGTTCATACAAAGCGCCCACATCAAAGATCTCCTCGCCCATCTGAGGATCCTTTCGAATCCGCAGGACGCCATCTCTTGGAGCCGGGCGCTGCTGCTTCTGGAAGGCGTGGGGGCGCAGCAAAGCCAAAAGATCATCCACTGGCTCCTCGAAGGCACGAACCCTACCGAGAGGTTGCGCTCGTTCGAAGCGAAGGGTAAGGTCGCGCATGGTTTAAGAACGCTGGCCCAGGTTTTGGAGGTCTGTAGAGAGGGAGAGCGGCCGGCGGAGAAGGCCCAGTACCTGATGCAGTATTACGTGCCGATCCTCAAACGAAAATATCCGGAGGATTATCCGAAGCGGTTGAGGGACATGGAACACTTTCAAGGGATGACCGAGCGCTACCGCAACCTCGAGCGGCTGCTGAGCGACATGGCCCTGGAGCCGCCTACGGAGAGCGTCGATGGGGTTCTGGCGGTGGATCCGGACGAAGGCCCGCTGGTGCTTTCCACGATCCATTCGGCTAAGGGATTGGAGTGGCATTCGGTCTTCATCATCTGGGCTTTGGAGGGAAGGTTTCCTTCCTATTACAATATCGACACCGAGGAGGAGCTGGAGGAAGAGAGAAGACTCCTCTACGTGGCGGCCACTCGGGCTAAAGAAAACCTTTTCATTACTTATCCGGTCAAGATTTTCGATCGCGGGCTGCGCACGGTTCTCTCCCGCCCATCCCAGTTCATCGAGGGAATCCCCGAAGAGATGCTGGAGCCGGTAACCCTGGTGGATGAGGAAGAGGAGCGGGGCTGGGGAAGCTAAAATGATCCGTTTTTTGCTGAATATCGTCGTCTTTATCAGCGGGGCAGTGCTCATGGCGCTGGAAATCGTCGGCAGCCGGATGCTCGCCCCCTACTTCGGCAGCTCCATATTTGTTTGGGGAAGCCTGATCTCCGTGGTCCTGGCGGCCTTAAGCGTCGGCTACTACTGGGGCGGATGGCTCTCCGAGCGCAGCCCCTCTTTTGGCCGGCTGCTGGTGCTGCTTCTCGTCCCGGGCGTCTTGATCTTTTTTCTCCCTTTCATTTATCCCTCGATCAATTTCTCCATCGCTGAAGTGGATTTCGGCAGCCGCCTCAACCCCCTCATTGCCAGCACGATCTTCTTTCTCCTTCCAGGGATCTTTCTGGGTACCGTAACGCCTTATGCCATCCGCCTGGCCGCGACGACCCTCGCCACAGTCGGGAGCACCGCCGGGAGTCTCTACGCGCTATCCACCTGCGGCAGCATCTTCGGAACCCTGCTCACCGCTTTCTATCTCATTCCTGCCATCGGGGTAATCAATATTATTCACTCGCTCGGGATGGCGCTCGTGCTCCTCGCGCTCCTTTTGTGGCCGCTGGCGCGCTTTCGCCTCGATAACGTCGAAAAGGCGGCCACGGTCGCCAAGACGACCGCAACTCTTTTGCTGCTGGCAGCCCTCTCCGCGACCTTTGCCCCTGCGGTCTGGGCAAGAGTAAAGATTCTCCTGGAGAAGGATACCTTCTATCACCACATCCGCGTCGAAGAGGACGAGGACGCCCGCTATCTCTACTTCGACCGCACCCTGCAGAGCGCCATGAATCTGAACGACCCTACGACACTGCGCCTGCTCTATTCGCGTTATGCTTCGCTCGGATTAGCCTTCAGACCGGATGCGAAAAAGGCGCTGATCATCGGCCTGGGGGGCGGCTCCATACCGAAAAAATATAATAAAGAGTTTCCCGCGATGGAGATCGATGTCGCCGAGATCGATCCCGAGGTGATTCAGGTCGCCAGAAAATATTTCTCTTTGAAGGAAGGAAAGAACCTGCGCGTCCACGCCCAGGATGGGAGGCTTTTTCTAACCCGGACCGCGCAGCGCTATGACCTGATTCTACTGGACGCCTACTATACCGATGCTATCCCTTTCCATCTTACCACGCGCGAGTTCTTCCAGGTTGCGGAGC
>MGRY01000191.1:5712-7156 GCA_001799045.1 Deltaproteobacteria bacterium RIFCSPLOWO2_02_56_12
GGATCGTAGTGGCGAATATCATCGGGGCCGTCACCGGGCCGGGAGGCAAGATCACCCGCTCGGTGGTCAAAACCCTGCGCGAGATCTTTCCGCAGATCTATATCTTTCCTACCCGCGGCGCTAACAGCTCCTACCTCGATATTATCCAAAACGTCATTGTCATAGCCACCAAAGAACGCCAGAGGCTCGACATCCGCGAGATCACGAAACGCGCCGCTTCTCTGGGCCGGGACCTCTTCCCCAATTCCTTGAGAGATATTGCGGCCTCATACCACGACTCCAAGCTGGACGATAACGACGTCCCCGTGCTTACCGATGATTACGCCCCGACAGATAACCTGCTCCATCCTTAGTCTCCTGCTGCTGTCTTCCTGTACGCTGACTGACTCTGGAACCCCGCAAAGAGTCGTGCAAGTAAAGGCCCTGGGAGATCTCAAGCTCAGAGAGGAAAATCCGCGATGGGTCGAAGAGGTGCGGGGACTCATCGAGGCGGCCTCGGACTATTTTGAAAGAGAATTCGGCATTCGCTTTGTTACGCAAACCGTCGCTCCCTGGCCGCTTAAAGACAGAATTCCATCGACGCCGGCTCTTATGAGCCGCGTCAAAGCAGAGGTCCCTTTGAAAGATCCCGGCGGGAGTTACGATCTTGTCATCGTCTTTACCGGAGAGCGGGTGAATGTCTATGTCGGCGGCAGGGCGCGCGTCGACCGCATCGGGGACTGCCGGCAGGGATTGGGAAATTATCTGGTAAGCTCCGTGTCAGGACCGTTTTACTACCGCGGGCCCAATGCGGAGCCTGAGATGGACGTGGTAGCGCTGATCCACGAGCTGGGGCATATCTTCGGCGCCGAACACATTCAGGACGCAAGCTCCATCATGCATGAGAATTTTGATTATCGGACGGAATTCGATAAGAAGAACCGCGCGGTCATTTTTAAAAATAAATTTTGCCCGTTTGGGAAGGGAGGATAGCGCCTCCTCGTCCGGAAGCTCCGTTCGGGGGCCTACCTCTCGCGCCGAAAGCAATGGGGAAAAAGGGACCTCCCTATCCCCTCGGCTTCGGCGTCTCGTCGGCTGGAACTCTAACTGCTTGCCTCGGGCAGCATCGAAACTCGCCCAAAGGACAAAAACGGGCTCAGACATCGATGCCGCTTGTCCTCGGCTTCGCAGAGAGTTCCAACGCCTCCGAGCCGATCTTCGCTACGGGGACAGGAAGGTCCCGGAGATGGAGAGGGTGGTGGTGACTCCGAGGGGGCGAGGCTGAAGAGCGCAGACGTAGGAGTAGGAAGGTTCGGATTGATCAGAGGTCCATCGGCTGCGCTCGGAAGAGTCGTCCCCGAGGAGGCTCTTTTCTCCGAGACACGCTTCGGCCGCAGCCGAAGGCGCGCTCCCCGAGGGAATCGTTTTATGCTGGAAAACATTCGCATCGTTCTGGTTGAGCCGA
>MGRY01000192.1 GCA_001799045.1 Deltaproteobacteria bacterium RIFCSPLOWO2_02_56_12
CGCAGCCGAAGGCGTGTTCCCCGAGGACTCTTTAGCTGCATGTACCGGAAGGGTCGCTGCCGGGGCTATGAAGAGAGAGAAAGGCTCTCCAGTAATTTTCCATATCCCGTGATCTTCTCGCGGATGCCCAGGCTCTTCAGGCCAAACCAGGCCATGGACTGGATGCTGGAGACTGCGCATGCGCCGGTGTCCTCCTCGATGGGCCGCAGATTTCCTACAACGGCCCAGCGGGCGCACGGGAGGTAAATTCCCTGGATTCCTTCTGCGGCACGAAATGCCTCAAGAGCGAGCTGGTAGGAGGTGTGGAAGGGAAGACGGGTTAGATCGACGTTCTTGGTGATTCCAAGACTCTTAACCGCTGCCACCTCGAAGCCGTTTCCCTCCAGAAATTTCTTCGTAACCAGGTTTCTTTCTTCGGTGTAAGGACTGGCGATGGCAATCCGCTTGGCCCCCACGGCCCTGAGTCCATCCATGGCCGTCGTGATCGAGGTGCTGGCGGGCTTCCCTGTCAGCTTCCGGATCTCGGCAATGACTTTCTTATCGGCGCCGACCCCCTGCATGGTGATAAGCGGATCACCCCCTGTGATGACGACACCGGCGTCCTCATCGGCGAGTTTTTTGGCGCCTTCGATCATAATGGCCGCCGCCCTTTCGAACTCCGACACCACGAGCTGTTGCACGTTGAGGGTCACCGTGACGGTAATGACTCCTTCGGGCAGAATCTTCTCAAACTCATAAGCGCCCGTGTCGTAAATTGCCGGGCACACGTGGCCGATTTTTCCGCGCCAGCCGTAGTACATAAGAATTCTCCCTCCTATGGGCTGTAAAGCCTCTTAATGAATCCACTCTCTTCAAGTTCCTTCACGAACCTGGGTTCAATAAATCTGGCCGGATCCGCCTGCCGGGCCTTGGGGTCCCGCGCCCCCAGGTTCTCTAAAATAGGGCGGATAGACGCCACCGTTGGAGCAGGCACACGAAGAACATACTTCTGGGCATAAACCTCATAGGCGTACTCGGCTTGGTCCGTGTCCGTAAGGCGGGCATATTTCTTTATTACCTCGACGCCAAAAGCCCGGTTCCGCTTGAAGGTGGCAATTCCCTCCACGTGGGCCTTGATGAAACTGCGAACGATTTCGGAGTGTTTGTCCGCGTAGGAACGGGAAGCAGCTACCCCGTTGTAGCAAAACTCCAGCCCCGTCTCCCCCAGGTCAATGAGTTCCTTGAACCCTAGCTTGCGGGCCTGGTAGGCTTGAAGATCTGTGAGTATACCGCTATCGATACCTCCCTTGGAGAGCGCCGCAAAGGTCTCCGGTGTGCCCCCGAGCTGGAGCAGCGTGACATCCCGGTCGGGCTTAAGCCCCCACTTCTCCAGAATGTAACGGGCGGCAAAATCAGTTAGAGAACCAAAGCGGCTGATCCCCATCTTTTTCCCCTTCAGAGCTTCGGGCCCTTGAATCTGCGGGGAGGAAACTACGCGGAAGGCCAGGGCATTCACCGTGCAGGTAAGCATGACCTGATCAGCTCCAGCCAGGGCCGCCTGGACCACCGATGGGCCGCCTGTGATGGCCAGGTCCAGATCTCCTGAGAGCATGGCCTGCGCCACCTGGGTGCCGCTGGGAATGAAGATCATTTGCACCTGCAGGCCGTTCTTCTCGAAGTGTCCGGCCTCTTTTGCAACCCAGAAGGGGGCCTGGGGTCCCCCGATGGCACTGTAGGCTACCTTGAGCGGCTGCCGGGATTGAGCGCCCGCGTTGGGGACGACAAGGGCGCACAAAACCGCGCAGATCAAAACCCAGGCGGAACAAAAGGGGCCGGCGTCATTTTTCATCTTCAATTACCTTTTCTTAAACTTAATTCCAAACGCCAAAACGATACCAATGGGGCAACGTCTTTACTTTTCCACCCTTTGCCAAAGCTTCCCTAACCAACTTCCCTCCTCCCTCCCAGCCACCTCTTCTAACTCCCCAGGATCGAGCCATATGCCCCCGCAACCGGTACAATGATCGATCAGAATCTTCTGAAAACGGCGCTCCTTTAATGGCTCTCCGCACTTCGGGCAGCGCATGTGACACATCTCCTTGACAGACTGTTTTGCTTCTTTTTCTTGCCTGGCTTTGAGTTTTTCGATTAGCTCCTTTTCCTTCTTGACGAAGTATTCATCCTCCTGTGCCTTTTTTCGCTCATCCCATTTGTTCGACATTTTCTCACCTCCTCATAAATAATAGAGTCGCATCAAGGTTGTTAACACATGACGGGCTTACCCCATCTCGCCCCAGGGAGTCAATTCTCCGGTAAAGTTCCTTCCATGTGAAAACTCTGACCGCAATACCGGACCTGGAATTTGAGATCTCTTTGCGACCTCCGAATTTTTAATGACTCACCGGGAGCGTCCCATCTCTTACTTCCAGTTCTCAAGCTGTAGACCTGGAATTCGGCTGAAATGGCTGTCGTTGTTAGTGACCAGTATCCCATTCGAAACCAGAACGATGGAAGCGATGAAAAGATCCGCATCATCAAGGGTTTGCCCCGCTCGCTCCAGGCTGGCCTTGATACGTCCATAGTGCGAGGCTAGATCCCTTGACGTATGTATTATCTTGATTTTCTCGCGCAGCGCCTTTAACACTTCGAGGTTCTTTTCCACCCTCGACGACTTGTAAGCACCGTAAAAAAGCTCGCACTCCGTTATCACACTGACAAAAATGTTCTCCAGGCCGACGCTCAGAACTTTTTTCTCAATCCCTCGCTCACCATTAAGCCAATAGATACAGGTGTCGGTATCCAGGATATACTTAGGCAACCTTACGCCTTCCCTTCCTCAGCCAATTCCGATGGGCCTTGATATCAGCGATTATCGCCTCAGGAGTCCGCGTATCCTCCCACTTTCCGCAGAGACCGGTCTCCTTGAGATCCTCCTTCTTTTCTCCGCGTGAGATATACTCCTCGACCAGATCCGTCACCACATTCTTGATCGTGCGGTGACTGAGCGCTGCCGTCTTTTTCAGCTCTTTATGAAGCTCCTCCGGGAGCTCAACTATGAGTTTGGTCATTTCCATGCCTCCCAAGGTGGAACTTAAATAAATATTGCAATATTGTCAAGCTGAACGATAGAGGCTATAGGGGCTGGTGGAGCGCTGGATCTTCTTGATACCGCTGGCATTGACGATAGATTCCAGCACGTCGGTTTGCAGCAGGCCGTCCGCAGACGTTCCAACTCTGCCTTACGCGTGAAGCGATACCGGCCAAGGAGGATCAACCTCTTGATCTTTGCCAGGTCAGAAGTGGGCATGAATTGATAAATATGCCTGTTCCTTGATTACACGTGCATATCAAGGCAAACTTTAGCTAGGGAGGCCTATGGCCAAGAAAGCCAAACTGAAAAGAAAATCATTCTTTGTGGATGAAGCACGGTTTCGCCGAGCCAAGAGGGCATTGGGAGTAAGAACCGACGCAGAGGTCATCCGGCTGTCCGTCGAAAGGGTCGCGGAGATGAAGCAGTTTTGGAAGTTCATGAAGAAGAGTCGGGGCGCCCTTAAGTCGGGAGGCCTGGAGAGACCATAGGTTAGCTGTCAAGACAGTTAAAAAGCCCCCCTCATCACTCCCACTCGATAGTAGCCGGCGGCTTGGAGGAGATGTCATAGACGACGCGGTTGACGCCGCGGACTTCGTTGATGATGCGGTTGGAAATTTTAGACAACAATTCAGGCGCGAGCGGGACCCAGTTGGCGGTCATGCCGTCCTGGCTCTCCACCACGCGCAGGGCTATGACGTTCTCGTAGCTGCGCTCGTCTCCCATGACACCAACGGTTTTGATCGGCAGCAAAACCGCAAAGGACTGCCAGACCTTATCATAAAGCCCGGCGCTCTTGATCTCGCTAAGCACAATGGCATCCGCCGCACGCAGAATTCTCAATCGCTCTTCCGTGACCTCGCCCAACACGCGTATAGCCAGGCCGGGGCCGGGGAAGGGCTGGCGCTGAATCAGCTCTTGAGGCAGGCCAAGTTCTTGACCCAACTTCCGCACCTCATCTTTGAAAAGCTCGCGCAGAGGCTCGATCAACTGAAAGCGCATATTCGTTGGCAGGCCGCCGACGTTGTGGTGGGTCTTGATGGTGGCCGAAGGGCCAACGAATGAAACCGACTCGATGACGTCCGGGTAGAGAGTCCCCTGCGCCAGAAAAGGTACTTCGCCAAGCTTCTTCGCTTCCGCTTCAAAGACCTCGATAAAGGCATGGCCGATTTTCTTTCTTTTTACCTCAGGATCTTCCACGCCTTTTAAGGCGGAGAGAAAGCGCTGGCTGGCATCCACGTAACGGAAGCTCTTGCCGAAGCGTTCGCTGAACAGGCGGGAGACATGATCCGCCTCGCCCTCGCGCAAAAGACCGTTGTTGACAAATACACAGATGAGTCGCTCCCCGATCGCCCGGTGCGCCAACGTTGCCACCACCGAGGAATCCACGCCGCCGCTCAAGGCGCAGATCATTCGGCTATTTCCTGCCTGAGCGCGAATTTTCTTCACGGAGGTCTCAACAAAATGGCCCATCGTCCAGGTCGGCTCGCAGCCACAGATGCGAAACAGAAAATTCTCCAGGATCTCTTTGCCCCGCGGGGTATGGGCCACCTCAGGATGGAACTGGACCCCAAATAGTTTCCGCTCAGGGTTGGCAAACGAGGCGATGGGAGAGTTGCGGCTATGGGCCAGGATGCGCCAGCCTTCTGGCAGGGAAATCATCTTATCGCCGTGACTCATCCACACCCGGACCGTGCCGTTGTGGAGAAATCCGTGAAAGAGGTCGGTGTCATCATCGACAAACAGTTCTGCGGAACCATATTCCCTTCGTTCGGCCCTAGCCACCTCGCCGCCTGCCGCCTGGTTGATGAGACCCATTCCGTAGCAGATGCCCAAGAAAGGGATCGGAAGGGAAAAGATCCTCTCCTCTGCCTTCGGGGCGCTTTCCTGATAGACGCTGGCCGGGCCGCCGGAAAGAATGATCCCTTTGGGCTTGAGTTGCTGGATTTTCTCCAGGGTAAGGTTGAAGGGATGGATTTCGCAGTAAACGTTAGCCTCGCGGATGCGCCGCGCGATAAGCTGGGTGTATTGAGAACCAAAATCGAGGATAAGGATCACTTTTTAGTTATTGGTTATTAGTTGGTTGTACGTGTTTACCGCTATTTGTGCATGCGAGATCTTCTCTTCTTTGAGCTTTAAACGAATAACCATTAACGAGTAACTAACAACTTATTCCGCTCTGTAGTTGGGGGCCTCTTTAGTGACGAAGACGTCGTGGACGTGTCCCTCTCTCAACCCCGCTGAGGTCACCTGCATAAAACGGGCCTTTGTGCGGAGTTCGCTGATGGTGCGACAACCGAGGTAACCCATACCCGCGCGCAGGCCGCCGACCAACTGGTGGATATTGAAGGCGAGCGATCCCTTATAGGGCACCTGCCCCTCGATCCCTTCGGGCACCAACTTCATTCTATCCTCCACATCAGCCTGGCCGTAGCGATCCTTACTCCCCTCCCCCATGGCGCCCAACGAGCCCATACCGCGATAGACCTTGTAGGTTCTTCCCTGATAGAGAATGGTCTCCCCGGGACTCTCCTCGGTGCCGGCAAAGAGGCTTCCGATCATCACCGAATGGGCGCCGGCGGCAAGGGCTTTGGTAATGTCACCCGAGTACTTGATACCGCCGTCCGAAACGATGGGAATGTTGTGGCGTTCGGCTGCCTTGGCGCAGTTTACGATCGCCGTGAGCTGGGGGACTCCGACCCCTGAGACCACGCGGGTGGTGCAGATGGAGCCCGGCCCCACTCCTACCTTGACCGCATTGACACCCGCCTGAATCAGGGCCAGGGTACCCTCCTCCGTTGCCACGTTTCCGCCGACAAGTCCCAGATCAGGATGGCGGCGGCGAATATGCTTAACCACCTCCAGAACATTCCTGGAGTGACCGTGGGCCGTATCCACAGCAACCACGTCTACTCCAGCCCTGACCAATGTCTCCACCCGCTCTTCACAATCAGGGCCTACGCCCACCGCCGCGCCTACGCGCAGGCGCCCCCTATCGTCTTTACAGGCAAACGGGAATTGGGTTTTCTTTTCTATGTCCTTGACTGTGATCAACCCCTTAAGGTTAAATTTTTCATCCACCACCAAAAGCTTTTCAATCCGGTGGCGATGCAGGATCTCTTTCGCCTCATCGAAATCCACTCCAGGCCTGGCGGTAACTAAATTCTCCTTGGTCATGACCTCCGAAACCGGCCGGTCCGACCTCTTCTCAAAGCGCAGATCCCTATTGGTGAGGATTCCTACCAGACGCCCCGACTGCGTTACCGGAAGCCCTGAAATCCCGTACTTCCGCATGATCTCCTGCGCCTCGGCGATCTTTTGATCCGGGCGCACCGTTATCGGGTCCGTAATCATGCCGCTCTCAAATTTTTTGACCCTTTCGACTTCCGCCGCTTGGGCCGGAACCGGCATGTTGCGATGAATAAATCCTAATCCCCCCTCCTGCGCCATGGCGATAGCCGTGCGCGATTCGGTGACCGTATCCATAGCCGCGCTGACTAGCGGGATATTCAGGCTAATCCTATCCGTCAAGCGGGTGGCAACATCGGTCTCGCGCGGGAGGATCGAGGACTCTGCCGGGACTAAAAGCACATCGTCAAAGGTCAGGCCGAGGGGCAGGATCTCCTGGTCTAACATGACTCACCTCCGAAAGAGGGTAAAAAAAACCCAGACCTAGGCCTGGGTTTTTTGCGGCAATGAACGCCTTCAGGGTAAACATGGAATCTTATAACAGGAAATATTTTCCTTGGCAAGGCTGCGTACTAGCCTTGTTTCCCTTTCTTGAGTATGATTTACAAGTTGCTGTCTATGCCGCTCTACGAATACGAATGCGCCAAGGGCCACCGCTTCGAAGCCGTGCAGAAAGTCAAAACCAGGCCACTATCGAAGTGCTCGGTCTGCTCGGCCTCGGCGAAACGGGTCATTTCTCAGCCCACCCTTCTCCACAACCGGGGCATTCACGTCTTCGACCGCGTAACCAAGGACGATGTTCTACGCAACCGACCCTCCACACTGAAGTCATTTAAAAAGGACAAATTCTAGTTGTCATCCAGCCTGACCTCTGTTAATAGAGGCCAGCTTCACCCTGTTACTTTATACCTTTGTCCGAGGGGAAGGGGGCTTTCTTTCTCTCCATGCTCGCCAAGGTCAACAGCGCCGCCCTCTACGGAATCGACGCCCTCTTGGTGGAAGTCGAGACCGACCTCGCCACGGGCCTTCCCCAGCTCGCTACCGTAGGACTCGCCGAAGGGGCAGTTAGAGAAAGCAAAGACCGCATCCGCGCGGCGGTAAAAAACTGCGGTTATACTTTCCCGGCGAAGAAGATCACGATCAATCTGGCTCCGGCAGATATCAAGAAAGAAGGTTCCGCCTACGACCTGCCGATGGCCGTTGGGATTTTGGCCGCTGAAGGGCTGATCCAGAAAGATCGTCTCAAAGAGTACCTCATAGTGGGCGAGCTCTCCCTCGACGGCGAGGTCAAGTCGATCCGGGGCGCCCTGTCCATAGCTGTAGCGGCAAAAAGAGCCGCTCTGAAGGGTGTCATCCTTCCCGAGATGTGCAGCCGTGAAGCTGCGGTGATCCAGGAGATCGATATTCTCGGTGCGCGAAACCTGTCTCAGGTGGTAGAATTTTTCAATGGTGCGGGATCGCTCTCCCACACAAAGGTGGATCTGGGAGATCTCTTCCAACAAAACTGCCAGTACGAATCGGATTTTAGCGACGTCAAGGGACAACAGCATGTCAAGCGCGCCTTGGAGGTCGCCGCTGCCGGAGCTCACAATGTCATTTTGGTAGGCCCGCCGGGATCGGGCAAGACCATGCTGGCCAAAAGGCTCCCCACAATTCTGCCCGATTTGACCCTTGCCGAAGCGCTGGATTGCACCAAGATCCACAGCGTCATGGGTCTTTTGGACGGAAAACCGCTGATCGCAACTCGCCCTTTCCGCTCTCCCCATCACACCATCTCCGACGCCGGCCTGGTAGGCGGAGGGACCGTCCCCAAGCCCGGTGAGGTCTCGTTGGCGCATAACGGAGTCCTCTTCCTTGACGAGCTGCCGGAATTCAAGCGCAATGTCCTCGAAGTCCTGCGCCAGCCCCTGGAGGACGGAAATATCACCGTGTCACGGGCCATCGGATCGATCAATTACCCGGCGAGCTTCATGTTGGTGGCAGCCATGAACCCGTGTCAGTGTGGATTCTTCACCGATCCCCAGAAAGAATGCAGCTGCACGCCACTGCAAATTCAGCGCTACCGCTCCAGAGTCTCCGGCCCTCTGCTCGACCGCATCGACATTCAAGTGGAGGTGCCGGCACTGCGCTACCAGGAACTGGCGAGCCGCAACGCCGGCGAGTCCTCCACGCTCATTCGTCAGAGAGTCAATAGGGCCAGATCGATCCAGCTTGAGCGCTTTCAAAAAAGAGGCATCCATGCCAATGCCCAAATGGGAACGAAAGATATCAAGCGCTACTGTGGGGTAAAAGAGGGCTCGGAAAAGCTCTTGGAGGTGGCGATTAATAAATTAGGTTTAAGCGCCCGCGCTTACAGCCGCATCTTGAAGGTCGGAAGAACCATCGCCGACCTGGAAGGCTCGGAAGAAATCCAGCCTTCTCACATCTCCGAGGCGATCCAGTACCGGAGCCTGGATCGGAGGCTATAGCTTAGGGCCAGGCATCTTCGAGCTGTTCGAAGCTCGATCCCAGGTCCACTCCAAGCACCTCAAAGAAATTCGGCGTTACCGTC
>MGRY01000193.1 GCA_001799045.1 Deltaproteobacteria bacterium RIFCSPLOWO2_02_56_12
CCACTCCCTGCGCTCCAAAAACGGGGATACCAAAAAATAACGGGCGATGACGGAAAAGAGAATAAGAAGAGTTAAGGCGACAAGGCCCTTCTCCCGTTTGGACAGCCGCTCCCACAAGCGCTTCATGGCTTGGCCCCCTTTTCTTCCGGGTGCTCCAGCTCTGCTTTCAAGGAGAAGGTCTCCCTGTTGTCCCGGCCACGATTGGAAGGCGCGGTGAAGCCTACGTTTTTAAAGACAGGGGAGCGCTCCAGAAGCGGCACCAGGTTAGAGGCGCTCTCGGCGCTTCCCTGGAGTTCTACGGTTGCCTGCCGGTAGCGCAGGTTGGAGAGATAAGCGTTGTTGGGAACGATGCGCGAAAGCTCGTCCAGCACGAGAAAAATCTCCCCCTTGCGCCCCTTGAGGCCGGAGAGGAAGGAAATCTCCTTGCGCAGTTTGTTAAGCTCGTCTTCTTCTTTGCGCAGCGCCTCGACAGAAGGGCCAAGCTTTTGGACTTCCTTTTGCAGTTGGCGCAGACGAATCTCGTCCCTCACAGGATAGCTTCCTCCCCAAAAAACCAGCCCAAGCAGAAGTAATACCGTAAGCCAGGTATTGAGCCGGGTGATCATTCTTCCCCGGGACTCCTCTCCGGCCCCGGGCAAAAAGTTGAACGCAAAGGTGGACTCTCTTAGCCCGCGCAGCGCAGTCCCAACCGCAGGAACAAAAAAGGAATGGGCCATCCCTTTATCCCCAGCCAATTTTTCCTTCCCCAAGGCGAGGAGGTCTTCGGCCTGAATCGACTCCACCCCCGACCAGAGAAGGAGATCCGCAATATATCCCCAACTGAAGCACTTCGTAACAGCATTCAAGCAACTATGAAAAATCGCCCGCCCGGGGCCTTGAATCCATTCAGTCTGGGGCAGCCGATAGCTAAAAAGAATCTCCGGCTCTTTCCTCCACCCGTTGCCCCCGGCATCCAGCCCGACGATTTCCCACGCTTGGTTCTGGCCGCCCAAAACCAAAGCCGGACCCGAGAGCGCTCCGGCGCAAAAGAGGAGATAATTGGATAGCGCGCTCGTTGTGGCCTCAACCCCCTTGGGCCTGATGCCAAAGGGGGAGAGGGTATCGAGAATCTCATCCAGGCTCTTTTTAGGAACAGCCAACAGAAATATCCCTATCTTATCCCCCTTTTTCCCCATGGGTAAAAAGTCGTAATAGATGTCTTCGAGGCGAAAAGGAATGTGCCTCTGGATTTCATACTCCAGGACCTGCGACAGATTATCTTCAGCGGCCTGAGGCAAAGAGAGCTCGATGCCAATCACCTGATCCGGCGAAAGGCAGAGATAAAACGGGTCTCGGGCCGGATCGAAGTGGGGCAAAAGTGAACGGATCACTTCTTCCAGAGCCTGCCGACGGGAGGCGGGATCCTCCGCAAGCGGGATTTCTCTCGTCTCCTCCTCGACCAAAGAAACACGAAACAAGTCCTTGCGCATGCGCACGAGAAAGAGACGGTCCGGCATCACGTAGAGGCCGACGCTTTTCAAAAAATCGGCGCGCGACAAAGCCTGAAACCAGTGAGGGTAAATCATTTTCGCCTTCGGCTATTGCAAAATGAAGATTGCAAAATGCAAAAGTCGGCCTGAATTTTCACTTTTCAATTTGCACTTTGCATTGAGCCGTTACTCAGTCCTTACGGTGTCCCGATCCACCCAGCGGAGAAGCTCAACCCCCCGCTGCCCTCCTACTACCCGCACCACCCCTCTTACCTGCCGCTGGGCGCTCGACTCCGCTTGTTGTCCCTTAGCCTCGATCGTAATCACGGAGGGTTGCGTGAAGATAAACTGACGCAACACCGCATCCCCGGCCGCGATTCCCAACAGCCTCAGCATATCTGCCAGGGTTTTCTCGGAGAGTTTTTTCCTCTCCTCAATGAACGCCCGACACTTCTCCAGTGGAAGTCCCAGAAGCGCTGAGCACACCTCAGCCGAGGCGGTGCGCAGGTTGACCCGATCCATCGGGCTGTCAACGGAAAATATTTCTTTCAGCCCGACTCCTCCCTCCACACCGTAGAAGAGCTCCGGGGTCACCCCCCGCACCCAAAGGAGATCCTCGACCGCCTCAAAAGGCCCATTCCTGGCCGTATAGGGTGGCGAGAGGGAAAGGTAGTAATCACTTTCCGCGCCGTTGGCGCGATGGAGATCATCCCCGTCGCGCCAATCCAGAATGGCATCGACCACAATGCTCCTGCGCGGCTCTTCCACTCCCAGATTGGTAAAGATGCGCACCAGAATATCCTCGCCAACGCGATTGAGATTGATCTTTCCCGCCTCATCCACCAGGCGCACATGATAGAGACCTTGGCCTAAAGCTCCCTCGCGCCAATCTCCATCGAAGAGATCCGCCGGCGCTGCCGCACCCTGCCTCGGTTGCGCCGACTGCGTAAGAAGTTCGTAAAGCCCCTGCTGAAAACCCGCCAGCGCCAGATAATAGCCTTCGGTCTCCTCGGCATAACGGCGCGCCGCAGCCCCCTCTTCCCGCGCCGAAGAGGTAAACTCAAAAGCCACGACAAAAAGGAAGATAAATATCCACAGCACCAAGAGCAACGCCACGCCGCGCTCATTTAATTTCGAATTTCGAAATTCGAAATTCAAAATTGTTTTCATGGCGTCAGGACACTCATCATTATAGGAAACACTTGCTGGATTTCCTCCCCCTTTTCTCCTTGATGGCTCAGACGAACCGCCCGTGGCAGCGCCTTGCGCTCTTTGCCGTCCCACTGATCGACCCAGTTCTCCTCCCCGCCTTGAAGGTCGAGATAGTCTATACGAAATCCCCTCACCCCCTGGCCCAGAACCACACTGTTCCTGTAGCCCCCATTGTCCCCCTCCCCACCCAGGCGCAGGGGAATCTTCTCCTCCAGCGTTAGGAGCCCGGTCCCGTCTTCTCCTCCCTCCCAAGAGATAGTCACTTCGGACAACCCCCTACCACCCATTCCCGAGGATAAGGCTGAGACGAAGCTGAGACGGTCTTCCTGCCCGGAAAAAAAAACCGACGGGACCTCGCGCGAGGGGCGATACGGATAAGCGGAGCGGATATAGCCCGCTAACAGATCCTCTCTGGAGCGTATTTTCTGACTCTCATCCGAACGGGCCTGCGATTTTTCCACTGCCCTATGGCCCAGATAGAAAGCCCCATAAAGAGTCATAGCGATGAGCGCTAAAAGGGTGATCGCAATAGTAACCTCGATGAGGGTGAAGCCGATTTGAGATTTGAAATTTGAGATTTGAGATTTCACGGGCTTTTTTTCTTCGCCAAACGTAGGGTTCTCAGCTCCAGCTCTTTCTCGCGCGCTCCCTCCCGGTATTGCATCTGAAGCGTAACCTCCTTTAAATCCCAGCCGGTCGAGGAAAATTGGCCATCCTCCGGGAACGCTTTCACTTGGATCCTCCAACGATACCTCTCGCCGAAGGATCCGCTCTCTCCGCCCTCGCTGGCTCCCCGACGAATCAAAAACTCGTCGATGGCTTCCCGGCCGTAGGCTGTGGCCTCGGTGCGCTCGAAACTCCGCGCTCCCAAGCGAAGACCCAAGGAAAAAATCTCGAAAAGCGTCACCACTCCCAGGGCGACGATAGACATAGCCACCACCACCTCAAGCAGGGTAAAACCGTTTTGAGTTTTGAGTTTTGAGTTTTGAGTTTTCATTGTCTATTGCCTTGCAGCACCACAACCCTTCCCGTGAGCGGGTCGAAGCGAACGAAATATGCCCGAGATCCTTCACGACCTGAAATCCCCACCCCTCCGCCAAAAAGACTGCCATTCGGGAAAAAGAGAAACTGCCTGAGCCCTTCTTCTATCGGCTCCCCCCCCTCGATCGCTGCGATTATGACGTCCGGCGGCAAAAAGATTTTTCTCCCGCGCCACGATTCATAACTGTTTTCCTGCGGGTTGAAAATCAGGCGCTGGAGGCTGTTCTCGTGAACTGCCTTGCTTCTCAGCTCGCGAGCTGCGGCAGCGAGTGCCAAGGCGGATTGCTTTATCTCCCGCTCTCGGAGTCCTCGATCTACGGCGGGTAGGACAATCAGGCTGACCAAACTGATAAGCAACAGAACCGCTAGAAGCTCCAGCAGGGAAAAGCCCCGCCTATCCTTCCCAACTGGTGACATCGCGATTATCCCCTTCCCCTCCTGGAACCCCGTCGGCGCCGTAAGAGAAAAGGTCGTAGGGACCATGCTCTCCAGGGCTGCGATAAATATAGGCTCTTCCCCAGGGATCTAACGGAACTTCCTTCTTCAGATATGGACCATCCCACTTTTGCGCGTCGCCGGGTTGACGTCTAAGCGCATTCAGACCTTCCTGGGTTGTAGGATAGCGTCCCACATCGAGACGCAAGGTATCCAGGGCGGTACCCAGGAGCTCAATCTGCGCCTGAGTCGCCTTCACCTTGGCTTTTTCCTCCTGGCGTATGAAGCGAGGGACCACCAGAGCAGCGAGCAAGCCGATAATCACCATCACGACGAGCAGCTCCACGAGAGTGAACCCCCCGGTTGAATTTTGGATTTTGGATTGCCGATTTTGGATTGAATCTAAAATCCAAAATCTAAAATCTAAAATATTAAAAGGGTAAGTCATTGATGCTGAATATCGCCGTAAGCATAGAGATGACAACCACCCCGATCACCAGACCCATTCCCAAAATTAAAACCGGCTCTAAAAGAGAGGTAAGTCGTTTGGTCGCCCGCTTCACCTCCTGGTCGTAATAATCCGCCACATTGGCCAGCATTCCTTCAAGCCTGCCGGTCTCCTCGCCCACCGCGATCATTTGCAAGGCGAGATCAGGAAACACGCCGCTTTCTGCCAGCGGTCCTACCATGCCCTTCCCTTCTCTCACCCGGCTTTGGACCTGACCTATGGCCCGCGCCACCTGGCGGTTGCCAACCACTCCCTGAACCGTCCCCAGGGCTTCTAATAAGGGCACCCCGCCTTTGAGCAGCGCGGCCAAGGTCCGGGCGAATCGCGCCGCCTCAAGCTTGCGCAACAGATCCCCTAGCACCCACAGGTTAAGTCGCCATCTGTCCCATTGCAATCTAGCCTCCGGGTTGCGGAGATAAAAGGCGCCGCCAAAGAATCCGCCGATGAGCAAAAGCAGGGCGATCCAGCCATATCGAGACAGCCCGTAACTGAAATCGATGAGAATCTTGGCCATCCATGGTAGGGCCTGGTTGACATCCTTAAAGATGAGGGAAAATTTTGGGATGACATAAATGAAAAGAATCGTGAGGGAGAGCCCGGATGCCGTGACAAGAAGCACGGGGTAGGTCAAGGCGGACTGGATATCTTCTTTGAGCTGTAAGGAACGCTCCAGATATTCCACAAGATGGCGTAAGACCCCCTCGAGGATGCCGCCGGATTCCCCTGCGCGGACCATGTTTACGTAGAGCTTGGGAAAAACCTCGGGATGCTCAGCCATACACGCAGCGAGCGATTTTCCCGCACGAACGCCTTCCAAGAGCAGTCGCACGACCTGCTGGAAATCCTTTTCAGCCAGGTTGGCCAAGAT
Source organism: Deltaproteobacteria bacterium RIFCSPLOWO2_02_56_12 (assembly GCA_001799045.1). Lineage (GTDB taxonomy): Bacteria > Desulfobacterota > Binatia > UBA9968 > UBA9968 > UBA9968. The sequence continues at coordinate 5,534 of MGRY01000193.1, forward strand.
GGATAGATTGCGGTCCAGAGGGAGCCCTGCTCCAAGCAGGGCGTTTAGCTCCTGGGTAAAATGGAGGATCTGTTGCTGGGTGACCTTTTTCCGAAAAGAAAGCGCCCAAGGGATCTGGAGCTTAGTCCTAGTTATCTCGTCCGGAGCAGCGATCCTTAGAGGGACAAAACCCAATTCATGCAGACGGGAGACTACCCCGCGTTCAGCTTCAGCCTCCATGACCCCTTCGATGATCTTGCCCGCATGATCCGCGGCGCGGTATTGGAAAAACGCCATTTAACGCCTCCGGCGCATTGCAAAATGAAAAATGAAAAATGAAAAACTTAAAATTTGATATTTGCACTTTGCACTTTGCATTTTTCCATTTATCCTTCTTCCCTCGTGACTCGCAGCACCTCCGCAAGGGTAGTAATCCCCTCGCGGACCTTCTGCCATCCGTCTCCTCTTAGGAGTTCCATGCCTTGAGTAATAGCCAGGTTGCGAATGGAGTTGGCGTCTGCCTTTTGCACAATAAGCTTGCAGATTTCGGAGGTGGCCGGCAGAAGCTCAAAGATGCCGATTCGTCCCAGGTAGCCGGTCCCGCTGCACGCATCACAACCGCCCGGTTCCCAGATGGTCGCCGGCGGATTCCCGTTGAACCCTTCAACCTTTAAACCCTTAAACGGTATTTCTTTCCGGCAATTTGGGCAAAGCCGGCGCACCAACCTCTGTGCCAGAACCCCCAGAACCGATGAGCCGAGGAGATAATCTTGCACCCCCATCTCCAACAGGCGCGAGATCGCTCCGGCGGCATCATTGGTGTGCAGGGTGGAGAAGACAAGATGGCCGGTGAGCGCAGCCTGGACCGCGATCTCTGCGGTCTCGAAGTCGCGGATTTCCCCCACCATGATGATATCGGGATCCTGGCGCACAATGGAGCGCAAGCCGTTGGCAAAGGTGAGCCCGATCTGAGGTTTTACCTGGATCTGGTTGACGCCGCCCAGCTGATACTCAACAGGATCCTCGATAGTGATGATTTTCTTTCCCGGATCGTTGATTTTCTGCAAGGCGCCGTAGAGCGTCGTGGTCTTGCCGCTCCCGGTAGGTCCGGTGACCAGGACCATCCCATGAGGCTTGGAAATCATTTCGCAGAAGTGCCGGAGAATAGCCGGGGGAAAGCCGAGGGACTCAAGATCGGCAAAAATTTGCGAGCGTTCTAGCAAACGAATCACAACGCTCTCGCCGTAGAGGGTGGGAATAGTTGCTATGCGAAGATCCACATCTTTTCCCGCAATCTTCACCTTGATCCTGCCGTCCTGGGGAAGACGCCTCTCGGCAATGTTGAGCTGGGCAAGGATCTTTATGCGAGAGATGATTGCGGCCTTAAGCTGGCGCGGCGGAGGATCGACTTCGTGCAGAATGCCGTCGATCCGATACCGGACCTTGAGCTGATTCTCAAAAGGCTCGATATGGATGTCCGAGGCGCGGCTCTCGAGGGCCCGGCTGAGCATCTGGTTTACCAGGCGAATCACCGGCACCTCCGAAGCCAGATCGCGCAAATGCTCCACTTCTTCCTCATCCACCGTCCCCTCCACCTCCCGCGCAGCAGACGGCCCCGTCAATGACTCCGTGGAATAGCCGTTGCCAAAAAGGGCTTCAATTCTTGCCGCGATCTCTTTCTCTTTGGCCAGGAGCGGTCTTACCTTGAGCGCAGTCGCCACCTCCAGCGCATGGAGGTGGGCCAGATCCGTAGGATCGGTCGTGGCCACAAGCAGCTCCGGTCCCTCGACCTTCACGGGCACCATTTTTGTGAACTTGAGAAACTCAACGGCGTCCAGAAGAGGCTCGACCGGGAGAGGATTCAACGGAAAGTCTTTTAAAGAGACCAAAGGGATCCCGAGATGATCGCTGAGGAGCGGCAGCAGGTCATCTTCGGAGACGAATCCCAGTTCCACAACCAGGCGAGGCAACGAAGCGTGCTGCTCCTGCTGGAGTTTAAGGATCCGCTCACTCTCCTCCGCGGAGATGATCCCGCGCTCTACCAATCGCTCTTGCAGTGTAGGATAGCTTCCCATCTGTCCCTTCAACCCTTGACTCTGCCGTACCGGTCTTCCAGCCGCACCACATCGTCGAGCTCGGGTGTCGAGACCTCTAAGACATCACACTCTTCAACCGCCCTCATCCGATGTTTCATTCTGGGGGTGATATGAAAACAGGCGCCCGGTTTTAAGTTAAGGGTTTCCTTTCTTCCCTCCGCCTCAATCTCCAATTCCATGGCCCCGCGAAGGAGATGAATCGTTTCATCCTTCACCTCGTGGTACTGATAGCTGAGAGATTCACCCCTGTTGATATGGAGAACCTTGCCGACATACCTGTCCGTATGGGCCCAGATCAACTCGTAGCCCCAGGGTTTATCGACTCGGGCTGGATGATAGCTCTTCACTGCCAAACCCTCCTGGCCAAACCATCGCGGGCCGTAGCTTACTTGAATAGCTCTTTATTCTGTGAGCTTAAACCGAGAAGGTCGAAACTAAACTGGAAGCTGGTCTTATCCGGATTCGTACTTCGTTTGAGAGTAAAACTCAAAGTCCAGCACTCACACTGTGAGAGGAGCTTGATCCCCCCCCGGTTGCTGGTAAACTGACCGTCACGCGCATTATAGGTCGTATTATAAAGTAGGAGCACTCGGTCTGTTAGGTGAAAGAGGGTGTTGATACCCAATGCCCCAACAATATTTCGGCGTAGCAGCCTTTCGTCTGAGAGCGTGGCGAGGTTGGCGTTATCTGCCAGCTCGGCCAGAGAGTCGCGGCGAATGAAACGGTAGCTCAAATCCAGTTGGTTGGGTCGCATAAAGTCGCGGTCCAGAACGCGATGGGTCAAGGGGCGAGGATCCAGAAGGGAAAAAACGGCCGCAGCCTGACTCATCTGCCAAGGGCCGGGATTAAGACCGGTGTCAAATCCGAGCGCCAAATAATCGAGAGGGGTAAGCCGAAAGTTCATATCCAAATCGGACAGGCTATCGCCCCCCTTCCTCTCCCGGTCAATATCATAGCTCAAGGCCAGCCTTAATCGTCCCATCTCTCTGATGTCGCCGACGTTGGCAGAGCTCACAAGCTCCACATCTCGATCTTCCGGTACCGCTATCGTCTCCTGGGCGAATTTACCCCAGAGGCGGTTGGTAAGAGCAAACGTCAACAGATTTCTTCGATTGATGCGGTCCGTCCCGTCAAAGATGGGAATATCGCGGTCCCGGACGCTGGGGATAAAGAGATAACTCATCTCAGGCTCGACGACATGCTTCATCCTACGGAGATAAGAGGTACCCAAATCATAAACCCGCCCCACAGATGTGCCCACATTGCCTCTGACCTCTACAAGCTGTCGTGAGCGGTTACGATCAAAAGAGCCTTCGTCCTGGTAAAGATGATAGGCGGTCTCGCGCAGGGCGAGATTGAAGGAGCCCGGAAAGTAGGGAAAGAGCTGAAAAGGTAGAAACATCTCAGGCCGGAGATCCAGACGAAGCCCATCCGCCCCTTCCTTGCGCAGATAGTTCACCCCTTCCGCCCGCCAGCGAAACTCCAAAGGCGTCTCTCCCAAGACGCGACGTCCCCTGAAAAGGATCTGCGGCGTCTTTTGCAGGGTGTGTTTGTCCGGCTGGATAAAATCTTGATAAAAGGCCCATTCCCCCTGGAGGCGCATATCGTTAAAGTCCCGCAGAACCCCGAAGCGGGAGCTGGCATACCGGCTGCTCCTGAGTTCCCGCTCGCGCGGTGAATCCAAGACAAAGGTATCGATATCTCTGAGGTACAGGTCATCGCTGAATGCGGCAATGTCGCTGTAAGTCTTCCATCCCAAGGGGCTGCTCTGGCGATGGGTGGCAAACACGCTCCAGCGGTTCTTGGGAATATCCTGATCGGCGATGGTGCGATCTCCAATACTCCGGTCCTCGTTCTTGCGCAGTCCCTCGTTAAAATAGGAAAGAGCGATTTCCCCCCGCGCATCCCGGCTCAGAATAGTACGCAGTTCCCCAAAGAGCCCAACCCGCGCACGGCTTTCCACGTCAATTCCGACGGTAGCATCGGCGCTCTTGGAGATGGCCCAGAAAAACGGCTGCTCGAACTTGAAGCCCTCCCGGCTCGAAGAGCCGAACTTGGGAAAAAGAAAACCGGTTTGCCTCTCGGTTCTCAGAGGGAAATAGGCGTAGGGCAGGTAAAGCACGGGGACATCCATGAGATAGAAGGTCCCGCCCCTGATAATCGCTTCACCTTCGCGGCGCAGATCGATCTGGTCGGCCGACACCTTCCACGTGGGCGGGCCGGACTCACAGAGACAGGTGGTAAAAAATCCTTCATCGATATGATAGGCCTGCCCGGAAAATTTCTCCAGCCGTTTCCCGCTCATGCTGAGGTGGCCGGTTTCGAGAAAAATCTCACCCTGGTCGATCGTGGCAGTCTCCTGCTCCAGATTGAACTCAGCCGCTTCGGCCTTCATCTTCCACAACGGATCATCGACCGAGACCTTGCCCTTTGCCTCTGCTTGCTGGGTCTCCCGGTTGAAACGAACTTCATCGGCCTTCAAGATCATCTCTTGACGCTTGAGCTCCACATTTCCTTTGGCCTCGATCCGGCTGCCTTTTTCTTCAACCTTGAGCGAGTCTGCGGTGAGGTTAATCTCCTCCCCGGTTTTCTGGGCTGACTGCTGCCTGGTCTGCCCAAGCAACGGAGCGGCCTGCGACAAAAAAACGGCCAGCATCGTGCAAAAGGCGATATTTGAGTTAGACAACATTTCTTTCAAGTCGAACGTCCGCAAACTGCCCCTCGGACGATTGCCCAAGCGCCTCTTCGACAAGCACGGACCTTACCTCCCCCAAAAGATAAAGCGAACCAGTGACCAAAACAACATCCTCAGGGCCGGCCCGCTCCAGCACGAAACGGAGAGCCTTGGCAGGCTCCTCCAGGACTATCGCGGGGATCTTTTCACCTATAACCTCGCGAACTCTCCAGGGGTCCGCGCCCCGCTGCATGGGCACACGGCTCAGAACCGCTTCGCTGGCGACCTCCGCAAGCTCTCCTAACATATAGGCCCAATCCTTATCTTCCATCACAGCGAAGAGAAGCTTGACCTTCTTCACTCCCAGAAAATTCCGGATCTCGTCAACCAGGACCTTAACCCCTTCCCCGTTGTGTGCCCCATCCAGGATTACCATCGGATGGCGCCGGACGACCTCAAAACGTCCCGGCCAGAAGACCGTTCTCAGCCCCTCGCGTAAGGCCCCCTCTTTTACGGGGAAGTCCTTCTTCCCAACTTCTAACGCTTTGAGAACGAGCGCAGCATTGCCCCGCTGGTATCGCCCCTGAAGCCCCAGGGAAAGATCCTTCAGGTTCCAATTTAACCCTTTATAGTCAAAAAGACCACCGTCTTTTATGGCGAAGGAGAAATCCGATCCCAAGAAATAACTGGCTGAACCTTTGAGCCCGGCCATCTCTCTTAGGAACTCTGCAACCTCCGGCGGTAGAGAGCCACAGACTACCGGCACGCCTTCCTTGATAATGCCCCCTTTCTCCCGAGCAATGGAAAGGAGATCGCTCCCAAGATAAGCCTCGTGATCCTTAGAGATGGTCGTGATAATTGAAACGGAAGGCAAAACGAGATTGGTGGCATCGAGCCTTCCCCCCAACCCCACCTCCACCACAGCCACTTCAACTTTGCGCCGGGCAAAATAGACCAGGGCCATGACTGTCACAAATTCAAAGAAGGTAAGTCCGACACCCTCTTTTGCCGACCGGCGCTTAATTTCCTCCGCCAGTTCCACCACTTCTTCCTGAGAGATCTCCTGATCTCCCACCCGGATGCGCTCGGTGAAAGAGACAACGTGGGGAGAGGTGTAAAGGGCAACGCGGTAACCTTCTGCGGCGAGGATGCGGTGCAGCATCGCCGCAACAGAACCTTTTCCATTGGTGCCGGCGATATGGAAGGCTGGGTAACGGCGCTCCGGATGGCCGAAAAGAGACAAGACTCTCTCTACGCGGTGCAGCCGGAGGTCGATCTCGCCCCCGCGCAGATTGAAAATATAGTCTAGCGTCTCCGTGTAAGTCATAGTTAATGGTTATTGGTTACTCGGTACTGGTCAGAGCGATAGTAAAATTTGCTCTCTTTCCGCGCTGTTTACCAATAACTAGTAACGAATTAACGAATAACTTTTTTTCTGACCCGTTCCATCGCCCGCTTCAAACGACCCACAAACAGCCCCGCCCGTTTTACCTTTTCTTGGTTTTGATCCGCCTTTTCCATCACCTCAATCAAGGCGCTGCCCACAACCGCCGCATCGGCAAATGAAGCGATCCAGGCTGCCTGCTCAGGCGTTGAGATGCCAAAACCGACACCGACAGGAAGCGACGTGTAGCGGCGAACGCGCGCCACTTGGGCATGGAGGTGATCCTCAAAGCGCCTGCGCGCGCCCGTCACCCCTGTCACCGAGACATAATAGACGAAACCTCCGCCCTGCCGCGCAACCAGCCTGATGCGCCCGGCATCACTCGTCGGGGCCAGAAGAAATATCGTATCCAGCCCCCGGGCATCCGTCCAGCGCTTCAATTCTCCGCTCTCTTCCGGTGGAAGATCGACGCAAAGGATGCCATCGACGCCTGCCGCACTAGCCTCCCGGGTAAACCGCTTGAGCCCATAGCGGAAAAAGGGGTTGTAATAGCCAAAAAGGATCAGGGGAATCTCAGAGTCGCGGCGAAACTCGCGTACCATCCGTAAGATGCGCGGGAGCGAAGCCCCCTTTTGCAAGGCGCGCTCCGACGCCCGCTGAATGGTGGGTCCATCCGCCATAGGGTCTGAGAATGGAACTCCCAGTTCGACCAGGTCTGCGCCGCTCCGCTCCAGCACACGTAAGATTTTGGCGGTCGTCTCCAGATCCGGATCTCCAGCCGTTATAAAAGTAATCAAGGCCGTTCTTCCCCGGCTCTTGAGCGCAGAAAATTTTTCGTCAATCCGGTTCATAGCGGACTATGTTCCAATGCAAACTGCAAAGTTCAAAATGAAAAATTTAAATTTTGACTTTTGCATTTTGCAATTTTCATTTTGCAAGGCATCGTCAGAGTGTTACTCCGAGATACTCCCCCACCGTGTCCATATCCTTATCTCCCCTGCCTGAAAGGTTAACGACGATCGTCCGGTTTTTTCTCAAACGAGGCGCAAGCCGAATCACTTCGGCAACGGCATGGGCGCTCTCCAATGCCGGAATAATCCCCTCCACTTCCGCGAGCAGCTGGAGGGCATTGGCCGCTTCCCTGTCGGTGGCGGAGACAAAATGAACCCTGCCCTGGTCACGGAGGAAACTCAGCTCTGGTCCCACTCCTGGATAGTCCAGGCCGGCCGCAATGGAATGGGTATGGCGGATTTGCCCCATGTTGTCTTGCAGGAGGTAGCTCTTGCTCCCGTGCAGCACTCCAACCTTGCCGCCAAGGACGGATGCCGCGTGACGACCGCTCTTTAGCCCCAATCCCGCCGCCTCCACTCCCACCATCTTGACGCTGCTATCTTTGAGAAAGGGATAAAAGAGACCCATAGAGTTGCTTCCCCCCCCGACACAGGCAACCAAATAATCGGGGAGCCTTCCCGTGAGCGCCAGATGCTGCTTTCTCGCCTCCTGCCCGATGACGGATTGAAAGTCGCGCACCATCATAGGATAGGGGTGGGGGCCGGCCACGGAACCGATCATATAGTAGGTATTGCGGACGTAAGTGACCCAATCTCGGAGCGCCTCGTTCATCGCATCTTTGAGGGTCTGGCTTCCGGACTCCACGATCCTGACCTTGGCGCCAAGGAGTTTCATGCGCAAAACATTGAGCGATTGCCGTTCCACATCTTCCTTTCCCATGAAGATCTCACACTCCAAACCAAACTTGGCGGCCACGGTCGCCGTGGCCACCCCATGCTGGCCCGCCCCGGTCTCCGCGATGATCCTTCTTTTTTCCATTCTGAGCGCGAGTAAAACCTGACCCAGGGTGTTGTTGATCTTATGGGCGCCGGTATGGCAGAGATCCTCCCGTTTGAGATAGATCTTGGCGCCACGGAGCTTCTGCGTCAGACGCTCGGCAAAATAGAGCGGGGTCTCCCTGCCGGCATATTCGTGGAGATAATGACGAAACTCGCGCCGGAAGGAGGGATCGCGTCGAACCCGTCCATAGGCCTTTTCCAGTTCAATCAGGGCCGGCATGAGCGTTTCTGAAACGTACCGGCCTCCGTAAACCCCGAAGTGGCCCTGCTTATCAGGCATTCTTAGCAGCAAGGATGAACGCTTTAAGTTTTTCATGATCTTTGATTCCCGGCCTTGCCTCAACCCCGGTGCAAACATCCACCCCGTATGGTCGAACACGCCGAATAACCTCCTGAACATTTTCAGGACCCAGCCCTCCCGCAAGCACTAACCTGTCGGCTCTCAATCCTTCGAGCCAACTCCAGGGAAAAGGAGAACCTGAGCCGCCATAGCCGGGAGCCCAGGAGTCCAAGAGATAAAAATCCGCGGGAAATTCGTTAATACCGATCAACGACTCCCGATTCTTGACCCGGAACGCCTTGATCACTTTTAATTCCCACCCGCGACAGTAGTCCGAGCTCTCTTCCCCATGAAACTGAAGGCCATAAAAGCTCTGCCTCCCGTCAGGAAGAAGGCCATACCCGATAACCTCCCGGACCTTCTCCCTCGGCTCATTGACAAAGAGGGCTACGTTTCCGACCGCTTCAGGAAGATCCGCGAGAATCCCCCGGGCCTTTTCGGGGGTGATATAACGCGGGCTGGGAGGATAAAAGTTAAAACCCAGTAAATCGGCGCCGAACTCTACTGCCTTAAGAGCATCCTCCAAATTCGT